>NZ_JAUBPO010000222.1:0-4602 GCF_036700785.1 Microcoleus sp. S28C3
GTTGCCGTTGGAGTATGGACGTTTGCCGGTCTTTGGGCGAGCGCACTTTTTGACCTGCTTAGTCTAAACTCCAAAATAAAATTAAGTTTAGCATATCTATCAACTACCCTAAGTAAAATCACTTAGGCACAGGCTCCATGAAACCACCTATAACTCCAGCAACGTTATATTCAATACGGATACCAAAGAGTCTAACATAGGGATGTTTCACACTCAGGTAATCAGCAGCGTGTCAACTATTTTCATCAACTTTATTATAGTCGCCTGTTTCTATATCAATGATGACCGTATTGCCAATATTCTCTTATAATTCATTTTTTGGGCGGATGCTGCTCTCATACAAATGTTTCGCACGACGCGCGACTTTTTCACGACTCAAAAAGATTGTTTGCATACATTCCCCATTTTTTGTAACTTTAGATTCTGTTACGGGATGGGGCTGTAATACGCGACTTCACAATCTTTCTGGAGCGAATTCTTGGGTTTTACCTGCGGAATACTCAGCTATTGCTGAGGCTGCAAGTTTGGCAATCGCGTCGAGAGAACGAGCATTTGCTAGTTCCCATCTGGGATAGTCTTCAAGTTCTTCCAGAATCATTGAGCCGCCTCTTGCTCACTTGCAGACAACGTTTTCAACTTACCGATCTTCTTCGAAGGCTTCGTTAACGCGCGCTCAAGTAACTCAGTCATGGCTAGCGCACTCTTACAATAAACCTCTTGCAAAAGTAGGGAAGGCGATCGCGACTTGTACCCTGGTAAGAGCAACGAGCGCGCCCGGTCGAAGTGATCCAAATAGGTTGTAGTAGGATGTATAATCCTAAGCTGGAATAATTTAGACTGAGACACATAATCAGCTATTTGGATGTAAAAAACCTGAGTTATGAAAACTTTAAGCGTCTGTGCGGAGTACGTCCAGAGACTTTTAAACACATGGTTAACGTAGTGCGATCGCATAATGACTCTGGATGCGCTTGGACAAGCACCAATTCTTGGTTTTCCAATTCCAGCACAGGTATTATAGTTAAACATTAGACCGTGATGCACTTTAGTATTGAATGAGGGGAGAAAATATTGCCATTTGCTAACAAGCTGATGCTCTGCTCGTTTAATTTTTCCCTACAGGCGATCGAACTTAGCTGTCTCAGGTTCCCATCTATAAATTCCATGCCTGAATAATCGGACTCATCGAAAAAACAAATATGAAAACCACGCTGCCCGGTTACAAACTCTTATCGTTGCCCCTTCATGAAGGTGTCAATACAGTTATTTATCGCGGGGTTCGGGAGTCCGAGCCAACTCAGGTTATAATAAAAACCCTCAAAGCCGAGTATCCCACAATAGAAGAAATCGCGCGGTTGAGACATGAATATAAAATCCTCAAAACTCTGGACATAGCCGGGATTGTCAAAGCTTACTCTTTGGAAAAGCATAATAACGGTCTGGCGCTGATATTAGAAGATTTTGGAGGAGACTCCCTGAAAAACCTAATCGCAGCTAAACACCTTGAAATCAGCGAATTTCTGAGTCTGGCTATTCATCTGGCAGAAACTCTAGCTCAACTGCATGAAAATAAGATTATTCATAAAGATATTAAACCGCAGAATATCATTATCAACCCCAAAACAGGTCAAATTAAAATCATCGATTTTAGCATTGCCACGCACCTAGAGCGAGAAAACCAGATTCTCAGCAGTCCCAACTTGCTAGAAGGTACCCTCGCCTATATGTCTCCAGAGCAAACCGGGCGGATGAATCGCTCAATTGACTACCGCACCGACTTTTACTCATTAGGTGTCACCTTTTATGAAATTCTGACTGGAAAGCTGCCCCATCAAGCCACCGACCCCCTAGAATTAATTCACTGCCATATCGCTAAAAGACCAGTGCCACCCCATCAGCAAATCGGTGAGATTCCAGAAGCGATTTCTGACATAGTAATGAAATTATTAGCCAAAACCGCTGAAGACAGATACCAAAGCGCCCTGGGACTAAAAGCTGACCTAGAAACCTGCCGTCATCAACTGCAAACGAATGGGAAAATTGACAACTTCCCAATCGGTAAGACGGATAAATTTGGAGAATTCCTCATCCCGCAAAAGCTCTACGGTCGCGAGCAAGAAGTAGCCACTTTGATGGCAGCCTTTGAGCGAGTCTCCGACGGAAACAGCGAACTGATGCTAGTGAGCGGTTACTCAGGAATTGGCAAATCTTCCTTAGTGAATGAAGTTCAAAAACCGATTGTCAGGCAGCACGGGTATTTTATCTCCGGTAAATTTGACCAATTAAAGCGAAATATTCCTTATGCTTCTTTGATCCAAGCCTTTCAGGGCTTGATGCGACATCTGTTAACAGAAAATTCGGAAAAACTAGCGATTTGGAAAGAGCAACTCTTAGAAGCTTTAGGCTCAAATGGCCAAGTCATAGTAGATGTCATTCCCGAAGTCGAACTGATTGTGGGCCCTCAAGAAGCTGTTCCGCAATTGGGGGCATTTGAATCCCAAAATCGCTTTAATCGGGTGTTTAAAGAATTCATTCATGTATTTACTAAACCCTCACACCCGCTCGTCGTCTTTTTGGATGACTTACAGTGGGCAGATTCGGCATCGCTCAAGTTAATTCATCTGCTGATTTGTGACCCTGACAGCCAATATTTACTGCTGATGGGAGCCTATCGAGATAACGAAGTTAGTCCGACGCATCCGTTGATGCTGACGTTGGAAGAGATTCAAAAGAATGGGGCGGTTGTAAATAATATCACCCTCCGTCCTTTGGATATTGGCAACGTCAGCTTGCTGGTAGCCGATACCCTGAATGAGTCTTCCGCTCCGAGAAACCGGGTTTCTGAATTGTCCCAGCTACTTTTCAATAAAACCCAGGGCAATCCTTTCTTCTTGACTCAGATGTTCGCTACTCTGCATCAAGAAAAGCTATTGACCTTTGAATTCAGTGCTGGGTGCTGGCAGTGGTCATTGAACCAAATTCAAGCGGTAGGCATCACGGATTATAATGTCGTCGAACTGATTGCCATAAATATTCAAAAACTCCCGGAAAATACGCAGGATGTCTTAAAATTAGCCGCCTGTATTGGAGACAAATTTAATTTAGACGTTCTGGCTATTGTCAATGAAAAATCTCAGTCGGAAACGGCGGCTGATTTGTGGGAAGCACTTCAGGCTGGCTTGGTTTTGCCCCTGAACGAAGCCTACAAAATCCCTCTTGTTTTTACCTCCGATGAAATGAGGATGATAGCAGAGGAGAGAATAGCTCCAGATTCTCCTCTGCTATCATCCTCACCGGGTCTTTTGCCTTACAGCCATAACGCGCCTATCGCTTACAAATTTCTCCATGACCGGGTGCAGCAAGCGGCGTATTCTCTTATTCCCGAATCTCAGAAACAACAGACCCACTTGAAAATTGGTGAACTGCTACTGGAGCATACTTCAGCAGAGGAGATTGAAGAAAATATCTTTGAGATTGTTAACCAGCTCAATGTGGGAGTAGAATTCATTACTGAGCAAGAAGAAAAATACAAGCTGGCTCAATTAAATTTAATAGCTGGTCGAAAAGCCAAAGCAGCAACAGCTTATGAAGCTGCTGTCACGTTACTAAAAGTAGGGTTAGAACTCTTGGCAGAAAACAGTTGGCAGAGTCACTACGATCTGACACTAGCACTCTATGTAGAAGCCGTAGAAGCGGAATATCTTAATACCAATTACGAAAAGTCAGCAATTCTTGCTGAAGTTGTTCTGCAACAAGCTAGCACCCTGCTCGAAAAAGTGAAAGTATACGAGCTACAAATCCAGTTTTATCTGGCTCAAAATCAGATGTTAAAAGCCCTTGATACTGGGCTGCAAGTGCTGGATATGCTGGGTGTTTCCTTGTCAAATGAAGCGGGTGAGGGTGGTTTTGCCGTTGAATTGCCTTCTCTGACAGATTTAGAAAACATCCCAGAAATGACCGATCCGTATCAATTAGCAGCCTTACGCATATTGATGAGCGTTATTTCTCCTGCTTACACTACCAAGTCTGAGATTGTGCCGCTGATTGTATTGGCTCAGGTCAATCTTTCTATGAAACACGGTCATTCAGCATTAGCCGCTTATGCTTATGTTTTTTATGGTGTAATTGTGTGTGCGAGTGGCGACATACAGACAGGGTATCATGCAAGTCAGCTAGCTTTAAAATTGTTGGATAAGTTTGATGCCAACTTTCTAAAATCTAAAATTTACCATTTATTTAATGGTTTAATTAGGCCCTGGAAAGAACATATCAAAAACACATTAGAATTGTTGCAAGAGGCTACGCAAAGCGGATTGGAAACAGGAGATATAGAATATGCTGGTTATAATGCTACTATTTATTGCTTTACCCCGTTTTTAATGGGCGAGCAATTAGATATTGTAGAGCAACAACAAAAGCAATATCTTGATTTAGCACTGAAACTAAAACAAGACTATTCTATCTATTACATTAAAATGGTTCACCAACTAACTTTAAATATTCAAAATGCAGCCAATAGTAAATGTCTATAGCAATCCTAAATGATTTTCTATATCTAGAGCAATCCTAAATGATTTTCTGTGTGTAAGTATATTGACGTAT
>NZ_JAUBPO010000223.1:0-4515 GCF_036700785.1 Microcoleus sp. S28C3
TACTGTCATATCACACTATGATAAACACTTCTCTCTAATAGTAACTTACTCGATCCTTTCCTTCAGGGCACTACCAACGCCCCGATATAATGCCAATACTAGAAAAGCATAGTAACCTACACCAATCGCCAGCGATATGGTCTAGGAGCGTCACTTAATTGTTTTTTCCAAATTTATCTTTGAGCTAATCATACCTTAATTCAGCAACGCCTAATAATCGGTAAAATTTAGGGACTGCCGGCCTAGGGTCAGATGCCTCTGGCATGGGCATCGGGCATCGGGCATGGGTAATAGTTAGTGGTTACTGGTTAGTAGTTTTTCTAATCACAAATAACCCATGCCCTATTCCCAATGCCCAATTTCTAAATTAAATGAACAAGCTAGGTGAGATTTTAAAATAATCGCCTAGTGCCTTAGCTTGTGCCTTGCTAATCGCTCTTTTCCCATTCACAACCTCAGACACCACACCGCTCGATCCAATGATACCTACCAAGTCCGCTTGACGGGTGCCGCTGGATTCCATGATGTGTTGCAAAATCTCATGAGGTTCCGATTTGTCCATCGGATAATTTTCCGTCTCATAAACTTCAATCAGCGTGACTAACAACTTGTATAAAGCTCTCTCCTCTGGAGTGAGGTTTTTAGCGAACGTTAGCCGTTCTGCCACAGCCAAGAGGCGATCGTATTCCTCTTCGGTTTCGATCGCCCTAGGAGCAATTTCTGCAAGCAAGTTGCTATAAGTTGCTCTGTCAAAAGTAAGTATCATTTTTCCATTTGTCTTTGTCGTACTCAGCGTGGGTTAGGAAATATTTGTAAAAAATAGTTTGGTTCTCGTAGTTGATGCCGACAATCAGGCGATATTCGTTGCCTTTGATATTAAAGACTGTCAAGTCTCCTACTGCTTCGGCATCTCGGTAAATCTTGCGAACATCCTCCAAATTCTGCCATTCTGCTTGCTTTACAGTTGCGTTCCAGCTATCAATTTGATTTTTGACATCGGGATACTGGGCAGCATCTTTACGGAGGTTCCGGATCGAGATTAGGTGCATGGGTTTTTTGTTTTGATATTTGGGGGTTTTTCATAGGTTGCCTGGGTAATTTTGCAGCGAAGTTTTGCTTATCCTTTCAAAATGAGGCGTTGCTGAATACAGGTATGAATTCAATATTTCCCAATTGCTATAAGCCAAGTATGGTGACTTTTGTAACATCAAGCGAAAAGTTGATTCTTCATACCGTGAATTAGCAACGCCCAAAATGAGAGGATAATGTCAAGAGCCGAGCGAGTAAAAATTCTCAAGGGAAGTTTTGCTTATTCTCTCATTTTGAGAGGATAATGTCAAGGCCCGATCGAGTAAAAATTCTTTAACCCACGCCAAGTGGGTTTTGTCTGTGTAGGCGCGGTTGGAAACCGCAGGCTTTGTCTTTAATCCCACTCTTCCTCCCCCGACTCGATCCTCATCCTGTAAAAAAGCTTCTAGCAGCGTGGTTCGGGCGATCGCCTCGCCGCAAATCAGAGTCAGCGTTTTAGCAAAGGCTCTACGCACGACAGGGTTGGGGTGATGTGCTAGAGCTTCCAGCAAAAAAGGAGTTGCAGGTTTGCCAATTGAGCCGAGAGTTTCGGCTAAACTCAGCCTCACCATTCCCTGCGAATCTCCCATACATTCGACAATCTTTTTGAGCAGTTCGCTGTCGTTGGGATTGAAAGTTGCGATGGCCATTTGCTCCCTCACCGTTTGTAGCAAAGCGTCGCTTTCTGCTGGATCAATTGCTGTTTGAATATCAGTCGGGGAATTTTAGATTTTAAATTTTAGATTTTAGATTGAGGTAATTTATATCGAACTTAGCATCAGCGAGATTTGCCCCTCTGAACGAAGTACCCTCAGCATTTCCAATCTCTCGAACAATAGCCGAGAAAGACACAAACGCAAACCAAAGATACAGCAGCGACAGCAAACCGAAACACATACCCCAAAACAGTTTCTGAGTGCTCAGAAAAGCGCTCGCCGTTGCACTGAACAAAAAAGCCGCTGCGTAAGTCGCCACACTTCCAGCCGATGCGATCGCCACCTGTGCAAATTGACCACGAATCCGCCAACTCACAAAAAACATTAACACCCCGCCGATCGCCATTCCAGCAATAGCAGCCTGGGAATTATCATTAGTTGCAGTCCCAGCATAGAAAAATCCCAACAAAGCTCCTGATAGAATAGCAGAAATTGTTCGTGCTAATCTACCCGCTTTTGAGGTTTTTGGCTGTTTGCTGGCGATCGCCGAAGCGAAACCAGCAGCGCTCAAAACCCCGTACAGCAACAGAACAAAAGGCCAACTGCGAGAGTCCGGTACTTGTCCTTGAGCTCCCAAAATCAGTCGAGTCAGAACATCGCCCACCACCAAACAAATCGCGATCGCCCCTGCACTCAAAACAGCTATCTGTCGCCTAGAAAGCCCGATTTTCGCACCGAGAAAATTCGCACCCGCTAACTGAGCATTTCTAAAATTGCAGCCTCTAACATCCGCACCGCTGAAATCAGCACCGTTAAGAACTTGTCCTTGGAACGATCGATTTCGTAAAATTTGATTGCTAAAATTATTGGAACCCGAATACTTCATATTAGTAGAGGGTGCTTGAAAATATATAAATATGTCAGTGTTCCCGTCCCCTATCTAAAATCTAAAATGGTATGACTTATCGACCCACGATCAAACAAATTTGGCATATTCTAGGTCTCGGAATATTGCTCGCACCAATACTAATCTACAACATTCCATACTTTTTGCGTCCCCAACAAACAAACGAAGCCCGATCGCTCTTTCAAGGAATAGGCTACCGCAGGGAATTTCGGACTAATCCACGTCCCACCCTAATTCACATTCTTAGCATAGACCTAAAAGCGCCGGGAATAGGAATTTTTGTCACTCCCGGAAACCCAACACCCGATTTAACAGAAACCCATGCCCGCACGGCTACTGAATTCCTGAAAGAATTTAAATTGCAATTAGCAGTCAACGGCAATTTTTTTTATCCCTGCATCGAGGAAGCACCTTGGGATTACTATCCCCGCAGTGGCGATCGAGTAAATAATGTCGGACACGCCATTGCCAAAAACCAAGCTTATTCTCAACCAAATCCAGACTTTCCCGCCCTTTGTTTTGATGCCAAAAACCGTGTTCAAATAATCGAAAACGGCACTTGTCCTGCGGGGACAGCCTATGCAGTTGCCGGAGATACTTTGCTGGTAAAAAATGGCAAATCCGTAGCACAAAGTCAGGAAGAACGCAAACAGGATAAACCCTATCCCCGTGCAGTCGCGGCGATCGACAAAACAGGCGACAAGTTGTGGTTAATTCTGGTAGACGGCAAGCAGAGGCTTTACAGTGAAGGGCTGAAATTGAGCGAAATAACTGATATTTCGATGCAGTTGAAAGCCGAGACAGTGCTAAATTTAGATGGCGGTGGGTCTGTAAGTTTTGCAGTAGCATCGCCGTCTGGAGCGAAACTGTTGAATGCTCCGATTCAGAATAAAATTCCCATGCAGGAACGTCCAATTTCCAATCATTTGGGGTTTTATGCGCGCGAAAATTAGGGTTTTAAATTGCGCTTTTACCTCCAAAAATAGGGGTTAAAAATGATTCTATTGTGCACTGCGCCCAAGTCGCTGGTTGTAAAAAATCTGCTGTAAAAACCTATTTAAAAAAATAAATTATGCCTCCGCATACTCAAATAAATAGGGTACTGATTGCCTTCATTACTAATACAAAAGTTCGCTTAAATACCCACAAAATTTCTTATTCAACAGTGATTTTTTTTTAAATCTTCCCAAAATCCGGGAATAATTGCTAAAATTGTAAAGAAACGTAACAAAAATATATAATTGGCTTATGAAAATTAGCGAAATCCAAGCAGCGCTGCAAAGTTCGGATTCTCAAGACAGGGTGCGGGGGGTAACGGCTCTGAGAAAGTGCGATTCTGCGGTGGCGGTACCGATGTTGCTGAGCAAAGTGGACGATCGGGAGTTTATCGTGCGATCGTTGGTGGCGATGGGATTGCGGCAGACTCAAACTGCGGAAGCTTTTGCGGCGCTGTTAAAAATGATGCAGTTCGATCGCGATCCTAACGTGCGCGCCGAAGCCGCTAACTCTTTGTCAATGTTCGGAACCGAGGCGATTCCTCATTTAGTGGAAGCTTTTCGCCGCGATGACAATTGGCTCGTCCGCCGCAGTATCATGGCTCCGCTGTATGAAATGCAGTGTCCTGATGCAGTATTTGAAATTTGTGCGATCGGTCTTGGCGGCGAAGATTTAGCAGTTCAGGAAGCTGCAATTGACGGATTTGGTCTGCTGGCAAATACTGTGAAGCAAGAAGAGGCATTGCAGCAATTATTACCTCTATAGCAATCCTAAATCATTATCAAGACTATGATAAAATTATATGCAATACTTGATTGTGACAATAAAAAATGAATAACTTACAACTGCCACAAAAAGATATGGAAAAAGAAATAGCGTTGTTAGAAT
>NZ_JAUBPO010000224.1:0-4454 GCF_036700785.1 Microcoleus sp. S28C3
AGCAATAACTTGCCCGGTGTTGAAAGGCAGGTACTTTTAGATGCGATCGTTTTTTAGTCTAAACTCCAGTTATCAAATCAAGCAATCCCAAAATTATCCCTGCAAACCATCCCGATCGTTCCATTTGTCCTACAAATTTTCGCAGCCCTAGGTTTAACTGGATATTTATCATTCCCCAACGGACAAAAAGCCATTAAAGATTTGGCAAATCGACTCAGTAACGAAGTTAGCGGAAGAATTACATCTCCATCACACCAACAGCCAGCCAACTATTTTAGTTTTCACAGAGATGACCGCCTAAAATTGTGCGATCGTCCGCATTCAAGATAATGGGCTCGGTATAGCCGGAAATGTAATATCCAGGATATTCGATCCTTTTTTTACCACAAAACCTGTAGGCAAAGGAACAGGCTTAGGATTGTCTATAGCCGATCGGACGGTGGGAGATAAACATCAAAAATATCTGATTTGCACGTCTAAATCAGGAGAAGGGGCAGAATTTGCGATCGTATTTCCTAATAAAATTAGATGCAGTTAAAAAGATTGATGAAATTAACTCTAGTTTAAATATTATCGGGGAAAATCTGAAAGTTGTTTGATATTCTTTAAAACTATTTGAGGCTTCCCTTTATATTGTTCTACCTTCCCGCTGACATACACATATCCCCGTCCCAGACCCGCATAGCGCTTCTCGATCAGCCGCTTCAAGGGAGCCATTTCATCAGTTTCAGCATCCGGTATCCACAAGTGTAATTTATGATAAACCGAACCTGCATAAATCAGAGCATTACCGTCGATCCATTTATTAATTCCCGCCTGCAAATCGCAGAAAATAGTAATAGATTTAGCTGTCTCAGAAGCCGCTAAGATTTTTGGGTAGTGCAACCTCACAGAAAGCGCTCCTGCAGTTGCTTCGGCAAACCGAAACTCTTCAACAATCGAGCTTCGCATCGACCACCAAGGCAGTAAATAACCATAGTTGCGAGAGGGAATTTTGGCATTGGTAATCGGATTCCAAATCATCAGATTGTAAGCTTTTGCCGCCGATTCTGCGTCAGTCATTTGTCGGTGATACAATCTGGACCGCCCGTATTTGACAAAGTAGGGGCTCCAGCCTTCTGCAATCAGTTTGAGATTGTAATTTTCTCCATCTTTATGCACGTAACAGAGGAGACGCCCGTAGTTGTCGCGGTGTTTTTGTAAAGCCACTTCAACCGAATCGGCTGTATCAAATTCTATGTCAATTTTAGCAAGTCCACCATCTGCTGTCGCGAAGTATTTTTTAGCCATTTCCGAAGCTGCTTTCCCCGCTGCAGTTATAGGTTTGGAGCCTCCCGAATGACTTTCTTCTGTATCGACGCAAATCAGTCGCAGAGACTCGGTTTGGCCGTTGAGAGAAATTTTGATGCTGTCGCCATCAACTACTTTAGTTACTTGCAGGTTCGGAATTCTGGTTGCCATATTTTGAACCCTGTTGCACTTGAGATTTCATGCAGGTATCGGTTGAATTATACACGAGTTCGCTATCAATAGCAACTGTAATTTTTGTTGTTTGTATTAATATTTGTCAACTGTGGCGTATTTTATCAAGTCGGGGAAAAAATCCCGAAAATCAGATTCTAAGCGCTGATAGTTAGCTGTCAAATCTTCTATGCCACTTGCCAAGTTATTTGTCCGCTTGATTCTGGCAGACATTCTTGTAAGAGTGATGCCGATTTCGGCAATTTCCTGATAAGATGAAAGCAAGTCGCGGGCAATTATTGTTGGCAGCAGGCGCTGGAGAGATTCAGGCAATATATCGCGATTGTCTTGCAGGACTTTATAGACATGGCGAGAAAAATCGGGAAGCGGAATTTCTGAATATTCCAGCCAATTTTTAGCCAAGAAGTGGTCGTAAAACACGTCAATCAAAACTCCAGCAAACCTGCGTCTATCGGCGCAAACAAGGCTTTTACTCGATCGCACTATGGCGTGAGAGTCCGTGTAGCTATCTACTTTGCGGTGCAAATCGATGCCCTTTCTAATTTCCTGGGGATAAAGGTTGACAGCCGAACCTTTGACAAAATCTCCTAAGAGGTTGCCAATCAGGGATTCTGGCGTGCCTTCCGATAAGAATAGATGAGCCAAATAATTCATTTCTACAGTAAAAATATCTAACATAGCATAAGGACAAAGAGTAAGGTGCGCCCGGTCGTGCACCCTACTGCTATTAAGAACCTGCCCTTAAAGAAATCCCCCTACGAACCTCCCCGCAACTTATCCAAAACCGTCCGGTCTTCCAAAGTCGAAGTATCCCCAGAAACCTCTTGTCCTGCAGCTAAAGAACGCAGCAATCGGCGCATGATTTTGCCGCTGCGAGTTTTCGGCAAAGCATCGGTAAATCGAATTTCGCCGGGACGGGCGATCGCCCCAATTTCCTTAACAACGTGCTGCTTCAATTCCTTGGCCAATTCTTCGCTAGGCTGCTGCGAGTTGTCCAGCGTCACAAAAGCCACAATTTCCTCACCTTTAATCTCGTCGGGTTTGCCAACAACAGCAGCTTCCGCCACCGCTGGATGCGATACCAAAGCTGACTCGACTTCCATCGTGCCGAGTCGGTGTCCGGCCACATTAATTACATCGTCAACGCGGCCCATTACCCAGAAATAACCGTCTTTGTCCTTGTGCGCGCCGTCTCCTGCAAAGTACACAAATTCCCCATCTTTCGGCTGCAAATATTCCCAATAGGTGCGGCGAAAACGATCTGGATCGTTGTAAAGCGTCCGCATCATTCCCGGCCAAGGATGTTTTACCACTAAATAGCCGCCGCTTTCGTTAGTTACTGGTTCGCCATCTTGGTCAACAACATCGGCAACAATTCCGGGGAACGGTAGGGTTGCAGAACCGGGTTTTGTAGGAATTGCACCGGGCAAAGCGGTAATCATAATTCCCCCGGTTTCTGTTTGCCACCAAGTATCGACGATCGGACAATTCGAGTTGCCAATTACGCGCTGATACCACATCCAAGCTTCAGGATTGATCGGTTCGCCGACGGTTCCTAACAATCGTAAAGATGACAAATTGCGCGCATTTGGCAAGTGTTCGCCCATTTTCATGAATGTTCTGATCGCAGTGGGTGCGGTGTAGAAAACGGTGACGCCGTATTTTTCGATCACATCCCAAAAACAGCCTGGGTTGGACGCGCGGGGCGCACCTTCGTACATGATTGTGGTAGCGCCGTTGGAAAGCGGGCCGTAGATTATGTAACTGTGGCCTGTAATCCAGCCTACATCTGCGGTGCACCAGTAGACATCGGTATCGTGGAGGTCGAAGATCCACTTGGTTGTCATGTGGGTGTAAAGGTTGTAGCCACCTGTGGTGTGGACCACTCCTTTGGGTTTGCCGGTACTGCCCGAAGTGTAGAGTACGAACAGCATATCTTCGCTGTCCATCGGTTCGGCGGGGCAGTCGGCGGAGGCGTCTTTTTGCAAGTCGTGCCACCAAAGATCGCGCCCGGGTTCCATGTGCACTTGCTGTTTGGTACGCTGGACGACGATAACGTTGGTAACGCTTGGTGTGACGTTGTTGGCGAGGGCTTTGTCTACTTGTTCTTTGAGGCCGACGGCAGCATCTTTGCGGAAGCCACCGTCTGCGGTGATCACGAGTTTTGCTTCGCCGTCGTTTAGCCGATCGCGCAAAGCTTCTGCACTAAAACCGCCAAAAACAACGCTGTGTACTGCACCGATTCTGGCGCAGGCTAGCATGGCGATCGCAGCTTCGGGAATCATGGGCATATAAATGCCAACGCGATCGCCCTTTTGGACTCCCAATTGTTTGATGACGTTCGCCATTTGGCAGACTTCGCGGTGGAGTTGCGCGTAGGTGAGGGTGCGCGAGTCTCCGGGTTCGCCTTCCCAAATCAGGGCGGCTTTATTTTTGCGCCAAGTGGTTAAGTGGCGATCGAGACAATTGTAAGAAATGTTAATTTTGCCGTTGACAAACCATTTAGCAAAAGGCGGTTGCCAGTCGAGCACGGTATCCCAGTTTTGGAACCAGTGCAATTCTTGGGCGGCAAGTTCTGCCCAGAATGCTTGGGGGTCAGCTTTGGCTTTGTCGTAGAGAGCGCGGTACTCTTCTAAGCTTTTGATGTGAGCTTGTTCGGAGAATTCAGCGGGCGGCTGAAATAGGCGTTTTTCTTGAAGAATTGATTCGATGGTATCTTGTGACATTGCTTTTTCTGTAATTGCATCTACTTGTTTAAACTATTTTGTACGAAATGGAGCGCAAAAATATCTTTAGTTTCGTTAAGAATTTTGGTGATTGTGTAAATGACCGGGTAGTTAAGTTTTAATATTGTTTTTTTAGGGACAGATGTTGACAAGCGCTGCAAATTAGAGGGGCTCTTCTGGAGTCAAGGTGATAAGCAAAACTAATTAGAAAAGCAAGCTAATAGCCTCGCCCGAAAGTTATCAAAG
>NZ_JAUBPO010000225.1:0-4273 GCF_036700785.1 Microcoleus sp. S28C3
TCGATTTGCGATGTTCTTAACAATTTAGTTGAGGTTCTTGAGGCTAACGTATCCAAATGCTTGCTCCTATCTCCTTACTCATCAATAAACATATTTTACCTTCCTTGGTAATTTCTTTCTCAGAAATCACCTTAGCGGGTGACAAGGCACCTCTAGTTTAAACAGGACAAAGGTTTGAGAGAATGATAAGGCAAAAAAATAAGGAGCCACACGGGCTCCCCAAAAAACAAAATGTTGCCCCCATCATACCAAAAAATCCTGCGTACTCATCTCAATGAAAGCCAGTACTTAACCTTACAACTGCTGTTGTTATTGCTTCAGGCTCATCGTCAGGTCAAACTCTCCGTATTAGCCAGTGTCTTTCCTCAACCGATTCAATATCAAAGCCGCAAAAGAAACTTACAACGCTTTTTAGTGTTGCCTCAGTTGTGCGTCAAACTGTTGTGGTTTCCCTTGATTAAATATTGGATTGTGAGCGAGCAAACGGGAAAGCGCTTAAACCGAGAACAACGTCGTTGTGTACGAAAACTCAAGCATCAAAAGTATGGCTATTGGATCATTGCAATCGACCGAACACAGTGGAAAGGACACAATATATTTATGGTTAATCTGGTATGGGGAACTCATGCTCTTCCGATATATTATTGGGAAGTCTTAAAGAAGTCAGGTAACAGTGACCTCAAGACTCAAAAACGACTTTTAGGTACAGTCCTTTTTCTGTTTAAGAACTATCCCGTCTTGGTATAAGGCGATCGAGAGTTCCATAGCCCCAAACTCGCATCATGGCTTGATTCCAGAGGCGTATCCTTTGCACTGCGTCAGAAAAAGGACTTCCAATTTCAAGAGAATTTAGGTGAAGACTATCAAGTGCTCAAAAAACTTGGCTTCAAACCTGGGATGTCCAATTTTTATCAGAATATTTTGGGAAATAAAGGAGAGGGTTTAGGACCATTTAATCTGGCTGTATATTGGAAACGAAAATATCGTAAGCCAGGACCAAAAGAACCTTGGTATATTCTGACAAATCTCCCTAATCTGAAGCTTACTTTAGATGCTTATTGGGTAGTGATAAATATGTAGTGATTAGATATTTATTGGCTCAAAACATAGTTGTAATGATGAATAAAATACCAAATAGCACCAATATGGTTTTCTAACTTTTTAGAAAATGAAAGAGTCTTTCTTACTAGACGACAAACACGTTGGCGCAATGTATTATTAAATCTTTCAATGTGATTAGTTTTTCCACTGTCTTTACCAACTGGCTGATGACGTAGCGAAGGAAAAATACAAGCATATGCCGCCCAAAAATCTGTATAGCAAACAGCACATTGTCTATATACAGGAGGTAGAGAATTCCATAATTGTTTGGCTCCTTCTTCGCTACGAGCGCCAATATAAACACCAATAATTTCTCTGGTCTCTCTATCCATTGCTAACCACACCCATTGCTTGTTTTCTTTACAATCTACAAATGACCACAGTTCATCACATTCAACATTCAATCTGACTTTTTTTTTAGGTTTAACCTTTACTGTGCGATCGATTGAGGCATATTTATTATTTACGTAATCCTGTAACCATTTTTGAGAAACACCCGTGCTTCTAGCTATACCAGCCAAAGAAATCTTTTCCAAAAGAAGTCGGTCGATTAAACTTTTTGTTTCTGAGCTAATTACTTTGTTAGTCGGATTCTCGACAAATTGGCGACCACAAGTTTGACATTTGTATTTGGGTTTTTTATTATAAATTCTACCATTTTTAACTATGCGATTTGAACCACAATCTGGGCAATTTGGTCTTAATAATAGCATATTAAATAACTAAACTAATGTTGGCAGATATCAAGGATGACAGCAATAGTCACTTATAATAGCATAAGTGTAACTCAACATACATTGGAGCGCATAAAAAAATATTAAAATCCCCAAACTTGATTGTGTGAGTTATAAAAATATCCTATGTATTCAATTAGTGTAATTAAAATTCACTACATATTTATTACTACCGCTTATTGTTGTCGGTGGGGCATCGAACAGATGTTCAAAGATTACAAAACCGGTGCTTATAATGCGAGAAGATACCAAGGTCAATGAAGCTCGCTTTTTAGCCTTAGTCTTGTTGATTGCGATAGCTTATAGTTTGGCGACGATTCACGGACAATGGCTCAAGAAGTTAGGTATATAAATTTATGCTGGACGGATCAATGAGCATCAAGACAAAACCCCACTTCGTAAGTGAATTTAGTCTGAGCCTCTATGGACAACGGTGGATCTATGGGATGGAATTATGGAACGATTGGGTAATAAGTCTAATTGCACTCAAGCCCCATAAACGTCTCTATTTTCAGCGTGGCTTCTACGCCCTATCCCTCATACAGCAAGCATTATAGGTGCGTTGTCACCCGTTAAGGAATTAGTAGACCTCTTGCAAAATAATTTTGTGCTACTATAGAAAGTTTAGACAATTTTTAAATCTAGCAGGCTGGGCAAGTTTAAGGAGATGCCAATCAACCCAATAATTAAAAGTTTGACCTAAACTTGAGCAAACTTTTAATTATAACAGATATTTTTTTTGCAAGAGGTCTAGTCAACATACTTGATTCATCTTGATAATAACTTACAGCGTATTCCAGGTTTATGAAGTACAGTAGCAGCAGCTTGTAAACCAGTTTTTGAAGTGTTTGGTATTGACCAAATAAGCGTGCCGTAGCAAGTAAAACATCAACCCGGAGTGGTAGTTGTTGGTGAGAACTGACGTAAAAAAAAAGCTTTGAGTTGTGACCACCATAATTCTATCGGATGAAAATCCGGAGAATAGGGTGATAAATTTAGGACAGTGGCACCAGCCGCTTAAATCAATGGTTCAATCACCGCCAACTTATGAGCTGGTAGATTATCCATAAAAACCACTGCACCTTTCCCTAAGTTTGGCACTAAACATTGTTCTACAAAAACTGCAAATGCCTGACTATCCATCGACCCATTCAGCGTCATTAATCCTACTAATTTTTTTAAGCTTATTGCTCCAATAACTGTTACTTTTGCACCCGATTAAATTGTTTTAAATCATAGACTCTACTACCATATCTAGAACGTGTGCGGGTTCGTGTCAACCCCAATAAAACGCCCATTTCATCCAAAAAAACGAGGTTTTCAGGGTCAATATTTTTCACTTTCTCCCAATATTCACCCCTGAGAATTTGCACTCTTTCAGTAGCCGACTGACTACTGCGTATGGTCTTTTTTTTCGCGTCAAATTTTGTTTTTGTAGTTCACGACACATCATGCTAGGGCTGACAGCTTCGTTTTAGGTCAAACGCCAATATTCACTTGGGTTCTGACAACGTGCTATCCGGATATTTTTCTACCATCAGGGTAAATTTAGTCCGGCGCGAGTTTAACACACTTTTGAGGCTTCCACCCTGTTTTCTGGGTTGAACGCGACCAGTCGTTTGTTTTTGTTTTAAAATTTTTTGAACAAACCCTTTACTCACATCAAATCTGGCGGCTACTTTCCCAGGGTAAACGCATCTTAATTTCAACCTAAAACATGATAAGATGAAGTATGGGGCTAAATCAAGTGCGTAATTAGGTACGATCGATGGCGAAAGGGTTTACTTCGACTTTAACTGCCCAACAAAAAACAATAGGTGTATCGAGCCCGACACACTTATTGAACGCTTGTTTTTTAAACCATTTTGGGACCTTGACCGATCCAAGAATAGAAAGAAGTAAAGAGCATTTATTAATAGATATTGTAGCAATTGCGATTCTAGCTGTCATCAGCGGTGCAGATGGATGGGGAGCAATAGAACTCTATGGAACAACCAAATATGAATGGCTGAAAGGTTTTCTAGAACTGCCGAATGGAATTCCTTCTCATGATACATTTAGTCTCCTTATTTGCTCGAATTGAACCGCAGCAGTTTCAAGAGTGTTTTTTGAGTTGGATAAATTCAATCACCCAAAAGTTGAAGCTAGAAGTCATAGCCATCGATGGCAAAACAATGAAACAATCTTATGACCGGAATCACAGCCAAAAACCATTGCATATAGTCAGTGCATGGTCTTCATCCCATCAATTAGTTTTAGGGCAAAAAAAAGTCAATAAGAAATCCAACGAAGTCACAGCAATTCCGGCTTTGTTAGAGCTGCTAGAAATTGCTGGAAGCATAATAACCATCGATGCTTTGGGACTGGAGTTTAGACTAAGCACAAATTTACTCAGAAGGAGCTGAGTAGAAATTATGGTGAATTTAGAGAGAGATTCC
>NZ_JAUBPO010000226.1:0-4075 GCF_036700785.1 Microcoleus sp. S28C3
AATACGTCAATATACTTACACACAGAAAATCATTTAGGATTGCTCTAGATATAGAAAATCATTTAGGATTGCTATAGCTCGATCGCCAATCCATAGTTCTCCAGGTTGGACTGTTGCCAAAACTTTGTCGAATAACGATCGCTCGCTTAGCGTGGCCGTCAACACAAGGAAACACATCGATTGCTAATCTTAATGAGCGGGTCGAGGATGACCAGTAATTTGCCCGGTAGTGCCGCAGCTCCTATAGGGCGTAACACTTCCAGCCGATGGTCGGTTCCTGCTAAACAATTACCATCGATAATCCGTACTTTGTAGGGAGCGGTGGAATTTTGGTGAATTGCCTCCAATAAACTCGATTAAAGATGCCATCGCTGCTGCTGTTTCCTTTACAAGTGCCGCACAAACTCTCTGCTCTACACCATTTAATTTGTCATAAACGGCAGTACGACTGACATTGAGTTGTTGCGCGCGGGCGCGATAAGCAGCATTCACCGATGGGTAAATTCCACAAACAACCAGACTCATTAAATTTACCAAATCCGAAAACAATAACTCTCTGGTGTACTGGACTTGTGCGTTGGCTTCAAAGATCCGATCGAGCGCCTCGGGTGCTAGCACCCCTTCCATCAAACCCCGACTCATCACACTAATCGGACTCTCGGTTACCAATCGCTCGAAAACAGCATTCAGCATGGCAGCTTCCTCGAGTAACGGACTGTTCCCACCAGCACCTTCAGGCGATGCGGGGGTGCGTCATAACTCTATTAAAAGCCGAGTTGTATCCGGCATCTGTGCGCTAGCCCCACAGAATAACGGCACACTCAAGGCGGGAAACGAACCTTCAAATTTTACGCCAAATCCTCGCGCCCGCTGGAAGTGTGCCGTTAAATATTGGCTCTCTATTGAGCGAAACTTCTATATCTAGCTGAGCTCGATCGCACTTTGACAGGGCTAGCTTTGAAAGCCCCGGCTGCTTTATTTCTGGCGCGGGGCGGCACGATCGGGATCGTTCTGGCTGTCCTGGCAGTGGCTGAGCTAATTGGCGATATGCTGCCGCAAATTCCCTCTCGCACCAGTCCCCCTGCGTTGATTGCTCGGATTCTTAGTGGTGGCATTGTGGGATGGTTCATCACTGCACCAAACAGCAGTGTTGCACTCGCTGGAGCGCTCCTGGGTGTTGTAGGTGCACTGCTGGTCGGTGCGTATGGTGGTCGGACGGTGCGGATAGCTGCCATTGAGCGGATTGGTGCAGTTCCTGCTGCCCTTGTTGAGAATGTTGTCGCGATCGCTCTAGCTGCCCTTGTCGTTACCCGCTAATGTTACTTCGTGGGTAAGTCCTGTGCTGTCAGGGGAAACGCTGCATCTGAGCCGACACTCGCTCCGGCGTAGCCAGCTGCAGGCATCGCACCCCATCTCTGTGCCGCTCTCTTGAGCCTCAATTCCCCCTTCTTATAGTTGAACAGGCGCGCAAAGCCATCTGAACAACATCTAGGAGTTCCGCGCGACTAGCTCCACTTGCTGCTTGCACGGACATTCCAAAGTTGACTGTAACGACAAAGCGAGCGAGGGCAGCAGGATCGGTATCAGAGGGCAAGTCACCTTCTGAGACAGCACGCTCGAAGCGATCGCGGATAGCAGCCTCGCCTGATATGCGGCGCTCTGCCAACTCTTGATGGAGTGGATTGTCTGGATCGACACAGGAATGCAGACTTTGTGCGTAGAGACATCCTGATGGGTTGCACGGATTAGTCACCAAATCAACAACGCCAAGCATCATCCGCTCAATGACTCTCTGGGCAGTTGACTCGGAGAGTGCTTCACGGAGGTAGGCAGTTTGCCGATCGCGATAGCGATCGAGGGCCTTGCGGAATAAGTTTTCCTTATTACCAAAGGTCGCATAGAGACTCGGACGGTTAATGCCCATCGCTTCGGTTAGATCGGTCAGGGATGTTCCTAGATAGCCCTTGCGCCAGAATATTTGCAAAGCTTGTTCTAAAGCTTCGTCGATATCAAAAGCGCGAGGTCGTCCCTGTACGCTATGAGGCTTTTTCGTTTCCATACCGTTCAGTATAAAACTTCCTTGACACCCAGATTGAACCAGGGTATATTTTTTGTACCAATCGGTAAGTAAATCACCGATATCGGCAATTACAAGCCCACCAAAGCAAATCATGACAAAAACACTCGCAGGCAAAGTTGCATTGGTTACGGGTGGCTCACGCGGTTTAGGAGCAGCGATCGCCAAACGTCTTGCCCACGATGGGGCAGCAGTTGCTCTCACCTACACCAGTTCGCCCCAAAAAGCTGATGAGGTGGTGCGCGACATTGAAGCTGCAGGGGGAAAAGCTTTAGCAATCCGCGCTGACAGTGCGGATGTCGAAGCAGTGAAACATTCCGTGGCCGAAACCGTAAACGCCTTGGGCCGCCTCGACATCCTAGTTAACAACGCGGGGGTTGCCACTTTAGCTGCGATCGATCAGTTCTCGATGGATGAGTTTGACAGACTTGTAGCGGTGAATGTCAGGGGCGTTTTCGTAGCAACTCAGGAGGCGATTCGCCACATGGGTGAGGGTGGACGAATCATCATGATTGGCAGCGTTAACAGTGATTCCACCCCCTTTGCAGGGCTATCGGTCTATGCCTTAACCAAGGGGGCGATCGCCAGCTTTACACGCGGTCTTGCCCGCGATCTTGGACCGCGTGGTATCACCGTTAACAACATCCAACCTGGTCCCATTGATACCGATATGAATCCCGCAGACGGAGACTTTGCCGAGGGGCTCAAAAAGATCATTGCCTTGGGTCGCTACGGACGGGATAACGAGGTTGCTGCCATGGTTTCTTATCTTGCCAGTCCTGAAGCCGCCTTTGTCACTGGCGCAAGCCTCAAGATTGATGGCGGATTTACAGTCTAAACGAGATGTCATCAAACTTGCAATCACCAAACTTTATTCAAAAAAACATCATCAATAATAATGTCACAAAAACTCTCAGGAAAAGTCACTCTTGTCACTGGTGGCACTAGCGGCATCGGTCTTGCCACTGCTAAGCGATTCGTTGCCGAAGGTGCCTATGTCTTCATTACAGGTCGCCGTCAGGCTGAATTGGATGCCGCCGTAGCAGCAATAGGCAAGAACGTCACGGGCGTTCAGAGCGATGCCTCGAATCTGGCAGACCTCGATCGCCTTTTTGCCACAATCGAGCAAGAGCAAGGTCGCCTGGATGTAATCTTCGCCAACGCTGGCGGTGGAGAAATCGCCCCACTCGGAGCAATCACCGAAGAACACTTTGACAAAACGTTCAACACTAACGTTAAAGGTGTGCTATTCACCGTGCAGAAGGGACTGCCTCTGTTACCGCCGGGCGCTTCCATCATTCTGAATGCCTCGACTGCTTCTACCGTGGGCACTCCAGCTTTCAGTGTTTACAGCGCTACCAAAGCCGCCGTGCGATCGTTTGCCCGTAATTGGACACTCGACCTCAAAGAGCGCCAGATCCGAGTTAACGCCATTAGCCCTGGCGTAGTTCCTACTCCTGGTTACAATCACTTGGGACTGAGTAATGAGCAGGTGCAGGAATTCGTAGATAGCCAAGCCGCCACCATCCCACTGGGAAGAGTAGGGACGCCCGATGAAATTGCCAAAGCCGTTGTCTTTCTCGCTTGTGACGACAGTAGCTTTGTCAACGGCATCGAGCTGTTTGTTGATGGCGGTATGGCACAGATTTGAAGCGCCCTCAAAGTGGTCAGTAATCTTCCAAGCCGACTGTTTATCGTTCACTTTGGACTCAACTCAAAGCACTCAATGAGGGAGAAATAAACCAGAGTAAAGCACCCCTTTTAGGTTGGAACTAGCTAGCCCTCTCAAGGTGGCTGCTGAGCTCGATCGATAAGTCTGGAAGTAGATACATGGCGGTGACGTGCATCGCAATAAGGAGGCGACTTTTTTTCTTAGTAGCGCGAGTATTTTTGAGGAATCTTTTTAAATCTACTCGCCCTGCTATAGCGATCGCAAATCATTCATAAATCGATCGAGGGTTCGATCGAGCAGTAGTTTCATGAGAATGTTGGCTCAAA
>NZ_JAUBPO010000227.1:0-3967 GCF_036700785.1 Microcoleus sp. S28C3
CTACTGTCATATCACACTATGATAAACACTTCTCTCTAATAGTAACTTACTCGATCCTTTCCTTCAGGGCACTACCCTTTTCTGCTATACTATCAATTTGATTCAAACAAGGAACAGGCGACCAATTTGGATAATTTGGTTCGCCAAACTCAATTCGCCCTTCACAAACCATCTCGAATTTAATAGTAGTGCCGTCAACAATAACAGGAAATCTTATCCCATACTGGTTTGCTTGAATATCGTTCGGGAGAACAATGCGTGAAGCGAAGCTATCCCCAAGAGAATCGCGACTAGCAAAAATCGCATCATAGCCTCCTTCGGCAACTTTTCGGCGCAGGAGACGGTAGCCATCATCCATCGGACACATAAAGTCAATATCGTGGCTCAACCAATATTCTCCGTGTTCCATACTTACCAGAGTTCCGCCGCCAAAATAAGCCCGACATTCCTGTAGAAATTCGACATTTAAGTGGCTGAGTACAGTTAATATCTTTTGATGAATTTCCCGTTTAAACATTGCTTGAGAACTTACCCAATTTTCTGGTTTTTTGGGTTGACAAATACTTCCCTGTTGTGCTACTATCCAAGACTTATAGTGTTGGCTAATTGCTTGAATAAAAGCCAGTTCCTCGGAGCTAGGTTTTTCCAAAACTCCCCAATAATTCCAGCCAGATTCGTAGCGGGATAGCATTTCCTTGAGAGTCAATTTTTTGACATCAGCAATTTGCCAGCAGATAGCTTGAAGAAATGGAAGTTGGGCAGGAACTTTAAATGCGGTTGCTATTTCTTGATTGTTCATCTGCTTTCAGCAAAAGCGAGGCAGAGCCTCTGGATCTGCGTTACCAGGCAGAGCCTGGCAACGAGGAATTTTGTTTTAGTCCCTCTCAGCTCGGACTTTGTTTGTTTATCCCCGAATTCTATTCTGCGGGTTCTATTCCGTAGGTTACTAACTTCCAGATAAAATCTCTTCCAGTGCTAATTTCAGCGTCGGATATTGATATTGAAAACCGCTAGCTAAAGTTTGTTTCGGTAACACTTTTTGACCTTCCAAAACAACTTTTGCCCCGTCTCCCAACAGCATTTCTAAAGCAAAACTTGGTACCGGCAACCAAGAAGGCCGCTGCAAAACTTCTCCTAAAGTTTGGCACAATTCATTCATCCGCACCGGATTAGGTGCTGTCGCATTCAAAACACCTTGAACTTGCGAATTTTGCAGAGCATACAAAATTAAATCAACTACATCCTCGCGGTGAATCCAAGAAAACCACTGTTTTCCTGTCCCAATCGGGCCGCCTGCAAATAGTTTAAAAGGTGGCAGCATTTTTGCTAGCGCGCCTCCCATTCCCAAAACTATCCCCAACCGCACAATTGCTAGCCGCGTTCCCGCATTTTTTGCAGGTTGGGCGGCTGCTTCCCAGTCTTTGCACACTGCTGCTAAAAAATCGTTTCCCGCAGGGCTAGTTTCGTCAAACTCAGCGGTTTCGCTGGTTCCGTAATAGCCGATCGCCGATGCGCTAACCAACACAGATGGTTTAGGATTAGCATTGACGATCGCCTCGACCAATTTTGCCGTCGTCAGTTTGCGACTGTCGAGAATTGCTTGCTGGCGCGCCTCCGTCCACCTTTCCTCCGCAATCGGAACCCCTGCTAAATTGACAACAGCGTCGCAGCCCGCGATCGACTTTTGCCAATCACCAGACTCCGCAGGAGTGTAGGCGACAACTTGCAAATTCGGATAAGCTGAAGCCGGAAAAACTCGCCCAGCCTTCGCCGCATCCCTGCTCAAAACCACAACTTGATGTCCCGCAGCTTGCAGCTTTTCCACCAGTCGGCTACCTACAAATCCCGTTGCTCCCGCGATCGCTACTTTCATTTTTTACCCGCAATGCACATCAACAGTAGTTTAGACGATCGTCCAAACTTGTTTTGAATTATACAAAAATAAAGAGCAGCCTCGATCGCCTCCCCACAAGCTTTCTGTATTTTGATTAAACTGATATGGGACACGAGGAACACAAACCATGCCTGCAAAAAAATCAAAGCTTCTAATTGCTGCCTCCGTCGCCGCAGCAGGTAGCGCTGGGGTCTACTTTTACTTCCAGGGTTTGGGCCAACAAGTATCCAACCCTCAAGACAGCGCCAAAGTTGTGCCCGACGAAGCAATGATGGCCGCGTTTATCTCCCCCAATCCCCAAGCGCTGTCAAAGTTGCAGCGATTTGGCACCCCTGGGGCTCAAAAGTTGGTCGGTCAGGGTTTGAAGGCCTTTCAAGAACAAAGCTTGGCAGGTACTCAAATCGACTTTGACAGGGACTTAAAGCCTTGGCTGGGGGGGGTGATGGTCGCTTTGCTGCCCCCTGATGCTGCGGCGAATACAGAGTCTCCAAAACTGCTGGTAATAGTCAGTGTGAAAAATAAAATTAGCGCTTGGAATTTTGCTAATAAATTAAAATCTCAGCCCGGTGCAACTACTCAAGAAACCGAGTATAAGGGAGTTAAAATTTATGAGATTGCAGAGCCAACTGGCAAGCGCTACAGTGTGGCTTTGCTGAACGACCAATTAGTGATGGCTCCTTTGAAGAAGCCTGTGGAATTGGCGATCGATACTTTTAAAGGAGAACCCTCCCTCGCCACCCAGCAGAGCACAACTAAGTTTTTTGCAGAGAGTGCTGGTGTCAAGAATCCGATCGCAACTGTTTATATTGCTGACTATCCGGCGGCAATTGAGCAATTGAAAGCTAATTTGCCCGCAGATATCCAGTTGCCTTGGACAGTGTTTTCGCAGTTCAAACAAGTCAAGTCTTTGGTCGCGGGAATTGGGGCGGATAGTGAGGGATTGAGGGTAAAAACTATTGCTCAGTTAGACCCTAAACTCGTGCAGCAAAATCCACAATTCGCATCGAAATTGTTGCCCAGATTTCCGGATGAAACTATTGCTTTAGTCGGCGGCAAAGGCATCGATAAAATTTGGTCGCAAGCAACCGCTGAGGCAAAAGATAGCCCGGAAGTTGACAGGGGAGTTCAGCAGGTGAGGGATAGTTTTAAGCGCTTGGATTTGGATGCGGATCGGGATGTTTTTGGTTGGATGAACGGGGAATTTGCGATCGGGGCGATCGGTTCCAATCAAGGCATTTTGTCTCAGTTGGGGATGGGGGCGGCGATGATTTTTGAAACGAGCGATCGCCCTGTCGCCGAAGCAACTCTGAAAAAACTCGATGCGATCGCCAAAAGCAATCCTACAGTCAGTGTCGCCCCCAGACAAGTTCAAGGCAAAGAAGTTACGGAGTGGCAAATACCCCAGCAAGGCACTTTATTCGGACACGGTTGGCTGAATGAAAATTCTGTGTTTGTAGCTTTCGGCGGGCCTTTAGTTGATGTGATTACTGCGACGCCACCGCAACCGCTAAGCAGCAGTCCGAGTTTTCAGGCGATCGCCACTTCTTTACCGCAAGCCAACCAAGGTTACTTTTATATAGATATGGAAAAAACCATGTCTTGGGCTAACCAATATTTGCTCGCAGTACAGCCAAATTTAGTTTCGCCGCCCGCCGCTGAATTGCTGAATTCTCTCCGAGGAGTTAGCGTAGCCACAGCTTCGACAGCACCCTCAACAGCGCAGTTGGAGATGCTTTTTGCGTTCAAATCTAATTAACTAATTGAGAATCTATTAGTTTGGGCAGGCGGACGAGATATTGTATAGAAGCGGTTTCAACAGCCGAATGAAACCGCCTCATCTTCCTCTCTTGAATTTAGCTACAATATTCTTGAAATTGGCGATCGACAAAATCAGAAACCACACCGCAACCCCGCACCGAGATGTCAAGACTTATTTGATTTAATTTATCCTGATAATTTTGGGCATTAATGGCGATCGTATTTTAACGATCGTTTCTTACTGGAGTTTAGACTAAAAAACGATCGCATCTAAAAGTACCTGCCTTTCAACACCGGGCAAGTTATTGCTCAACA
>NZ_JAUBPO010000228.1:0-3927 GCF_036700785.1 Microcoleus sp. S28C3
CCGCTTTTACCAACAAGGTATGCGGGCTGCAACCCTTATACAGTCTATCTCGTAGACCTCTTTGTCACCCCCCCAGCGAAGATATACAACATCAACTAGAAGAGATTGTATCTAGATACAAATCATTAGGTGTTGACGATCTCTCAGCCTATGTTTTGATGAATGGAAAATGCAATAGTATTGTGTGTCCTGATACTGGGTTGATTGATGCGCGAGTAATTGATTCTGTTTCTGATGAACTAGCTATTGAATTCGATCAACTTCTCAACTTAGTTTGAATCGTATATGAAAAGTCTTCCAGAGTGTGAGGAACATAGAGCCGACACCAAGATTGTCTTGAAGGAAAAGAAAAGTAAAATAACGTTCCTCAACCCGAATCAAGACAAAATAGTAAAAATTAAGGTTGATGGCTGCGTTATTAGTGACAATGAGACTTTGCGTTGCGACTACGCACTCATTCCTTCTGATGCAGTAGAAATATATGTAGAGTTGAAAGGAAGCGATATTGAACAGGCGGCTAAACAAATAGAATCAACTATTAAATTACTTTCGGAAAATCCCCAAAAGATTAAGAAGCTATGTTTTGTCGTGTCTACACGAGTGCCACAACAGGCAACAAAAATACAACAGCTACAAAGTCACTTTAAGAAAAAATTTAATGCGAGTTTCCGAATCAAGAATATTCAAGATGAGTATGATTTAAGTACGTCTACAAGCTAAACTAACGAGAACTTTGATATGACCAACATACAAAACTTTAGCAGAAAAGGAGTCAGCGGACGATCGCCCTGCCTCAACTAAATTTGAGTTCGTATTTATTATTAATTCTGACATCTACCTTAAGAAATATCTTTTCGGGACTTCCACAACACATCCCACCACTCCCAACATATACTACGGATCAGTGGGCGGTGCACACCCTACAAAAAATTTTGTGTAAATCCTATTATGTATTGCTGAATTCCTCGATCCCCGCAAGTAGCCGCCTTTATTGCATCAAAGTCGTGCCATATTTAGCCATAAATTAACATTGATTTAAACTTTAATTTAGGCATAAACGAGCTAGAATTCAATAGTTTCCGTGGAAGACATCGAGTTTAAATACAAAATGTCACAGATAAAAAATTAATATCGATCGCACTTTACAAAACAAGCACAACTTAGGAGTCAATCGCTGATGATGCTAGGAACAACCGAGATCCCGCAATTAAAGCCGCTTTCCGACTCAGAACTACACAAAATGAACGCCTACTGGCGGGCGGCAAACTACCTATCCGTCGGACAAATCTATCTCCTCGACAACCCCCTACTCAAAGAACCCCTCAAAATCGAACACGTCAAACCGAGACTCCTCGGACATTGGGGCACCACTCCAGGCCTCAACTTCATCTACGTTCACCTCAACCGCATCATCAAAGCCCAAGACCTCAACACCATCTACATCGCAGGCCCGGGACACGGCGGGCCGGGCTTGGTCGCCAACACCTATCTCGAAGGCACTTATACCGAATATTACTCGAACATTTCCCAAGATGAAGAGGGTATCAAACGGCTGTTCAAACAGTTCTCCTTTCCCGGCGGTATCCCCAGCCACGTCGCCCCGGAAACCCCCGGTTCGATTCACGAAGGCGGCGAACTCGGCTACGCCCTCGTCCACGCTTACGGGGCGGCCTTCGACAATCCCGATTTGATTGTGGCGGCCGTTGTCGGCGACGGGGAAGCGGAAACCGGCCCGCTGGCTGCTAGCTGGCACTCTAACAAGTTTCTCAACCCGGTTCGGGACGGGGCCGTGTTGCCGATTCTGCACTTGAACGGCTACAAAATTGCCAATCCCACGCTGTTGGCCCGCATTCCGCGCGAGGAATTGGAAAGTTTGATGGTCGGTTACGGCTACAAACCTTATTGGGTGGAAGGTTCAGACCCGGAAACCATGCACCAGTTGATGGCTGCAACTCTCGATACCGCGATCGGCGAAATTAAGGCGATTCAGGAAAAAGCCCGGACAGAGGGCTATTCGGGCCGTCCCCAGTGGCCGATGATTGTGATGAAAACTCCCAAAGGCTGGACGGGGCCGAAGGATGTTGACGGTAAGAAAACTGAGGATTATTGGCGATCGCACCAAGTCCCACTTTCGGAAATGGCTTCTAAGCCGGGACACGTCCAACTCCTGGAAGATTGGATGAAAAGCTATAAGCCGGAAGAACTCTTCGACGAAAAGGGCAAGTTAATTCCCGAATTGGCAGAATTAGCGCCCAAGGGCGATCGGCGGATGGGGGCAAATCCCCACGCTAACGGCGGCCTGCTGCTGCGAGACTTGAAAATGCCGGAATTTGAAGACTTTGCCGTTGACGTGCAAAAACCAGGCACTGTAATGGCTGAAGCCACCCGCGTCACTGGTCGTTTCCTGCGGGATGTGATGAAACTCAATCAGGAAAACGCCAATTTCCGCATTGTCGGGCCTGACGAGACGGCCTCAAACCGCCTCGATCCGGTGTTTGAAGTGACGAACCGGGTGTGGGCGGCGGAAATTTTGCCCGAAGACGACCACATCTCCCCCGACGGCCGGGTGATGGAAGTCCTCAGCGAACATATGTGTCAGGGATGGCTGGAAGGCTATTTGCTGACGGGACGCCACGGCTTTTTCTCTTGTTACGAGGCGTTTATTCACATCATCGATTCGATGTTCAACCAACACGCCAAGTGGTTGAAAACTACTAACGACATTCCTTGGCGCCGACCGATCGCCTCTCTCAACTACCTGCTAACTTCTCACGTTTGGCGGCAAGACCACAACGGTTTTTCTCACCAAGATCCGGGTTTTATCGACCACGTAATTAACAAGAAAGCGGAAGTGGTGCGGATTTATTTGCCGCCGGATGCGAATACTTTGCTGTCAGTAACCGATCACTGTCTCCGCAGCCGCCACTATGTCAACGTGATTATTGCAGGGAAGCAGCCGGCATTGCAGTATTTGGATATGGATGCTGCGATTAAACACTGTACCGCCGGCATAGGTATTTGGGAGTGGGCCAGCAACGATAAAGGCGGCGAACCGGATGTGGTGATGGCTTGCGCGGGTGATGTTCCGACGCTGGAAACTTTGGCTGCGGTTGACATTCTCCGCCGAGATTATCCCGATTTAAAAGTGCGGGTGGTGAATGTGGTGGATTTGATGACACTTCAGCCCTCTAGCGAACATCCTCACGGTTTGTCTGACAAGGAGTTTGATAGTTTGTTCACGAAAGATAAGCCGGTGATTTTTGCTTTTCACGGCTATCCTTGGCTGATTCACCGATTGGCTTACCGCCGGACAAATCACCCGAATATTCACGTTCGGGGTTACAAGGAAGAGGGAACGACTACGACGCCGTTTGATATGGTGGTGATGAATGACCTCGATCGATTCCATTTAGTTGGAGATGTACTCGATCACGTTCCGAAACTGAGTTCTGTAGCAGCTTACGGCAAACAAGCCATCCGTGACAAGCTGATCGAGCACACGCAGTATATCACCGAGCACGGCGATGATATGCCGGAAATCCGCGACTGGAAGTGGCCGCACGCGGGCGCGGTTTCGTCGGAACCGCCGCAGGAAACGAAAGATCCGGGGGCGACTGCAGAACAAACCGTGCGATCGGGTGCACCGGGCTAGCGATATTCTGGGTAGGGACACGGCATTGCCGTGTCCGGCACAGGATGGTGGATTAGGGCACGGCAGTGCCGTGTCGCTACGGGATTCCATTTGTATTAGAATAAATCTGCCGTAATGGTCATCTTAGTGGGGCGACGCAGTGAAGTGAGGGGGATGCGCGATCGGACGCTTGCGTTAAACTGGCATAACGTTGATAGAGAACTGGAGTTTAGACTAAGCACAAATTTACTCAGAAGGAGCTGAGTAGAAATTATGGTGAATTTAGAGAGAGATTC
>NZ_JAUBPO010000229.1:0-3908 GCF_036700785.1 Microcoleus sp. S28C3
TCTCTCGTCCCCTCGCTATCTCTGAACTCCTCACCTTTCGGGGGTTTCAATATCTCACTCCTTAAGAGAACAGTGTCAGTTTCGCCCTTCCCCACAGTCAACTCGTAACTTTTATAAGCCAGCCAAGTCCCTAAACCCCGCTTGCCAAAAACAGCCTTCCCAGCAGCGCACACGTAGCGCACCTGCGGGTGAAAAGCCCCCGGATAGTGAATTTTGACAAAATCTAGATTTTTGCGAGTCCAGCGCTCTTGAGAGACGTGCGGCGTGCCTAAAGTAATTAAAGTATTCACATAAGGGTGAGCTTCCCACAAACCCGCGTCCTCAAGCACGTCGCCGTGAATCCTGTAAGGCTTTTCGCCCAAATAGATGCGAGAAATCCAGCCGCCGGCGGAATGACCGACGAGATTGATCTGGGGAACGCCGTATTGCTGTAACATTTGTTTGACCGTGCGATCGAGCTGTCGCAAAATTGGCACCATCGATCGCCCGCCAAAAGTCGGCAACCAATCTCCCTTGCCCAGAGGCACTGTTACTGTTGGGAAACCTCGATCGACCAGAGATTTTTCTAATTCGCGATAGTCGGAAGCAGCAGCAAAATATCCTGGTAAAATCACGGTTGGTAATGGCATTGTCAATTTTAGATTTTAGATTTTAGATTTTGCGGCCGGAGTGCTACGATCTGTTTTTCAAGTTCAAAGACACTTGCCGAAGCATTCTTTGGATTGCTAACATCTGCCGCTCGTTAAACCTTTTGCTTAGGGAATATCTACTTCTATGGCTCGCGAGCCGATTCAAACATGGTATTTTACCCTAGTTGTCGTTCACTTAGAAGACCGTTTTCTACTGGTACAAGAGCGCAAGTACGAGCAGCAGTGGTATCTCCCAGCAGGGCGAGTGGAAAAAGGGGAGACTTTGCTCGAAGCTGCTATGCGCAATACCATTGAGGAAGCGGGCATTTCCGTCATCGTTGAGGGAATTCTCAGGGTAGAGCACACAGTGATGCCTAGGGGTAATGTGCGCCTCCGAGTCATTTTTGTGGCTCGTCCAGAAGATAAGACGCCGCCCAAGAGCAAGCCGGACGAGCATACTTTGTGCGCCGGCTGGTATTCTCTCAAGGAATTAGACCAGTTGTCTCTACGGGGAGAGGAAGTTCGGGAAATGTTTCAATATATGGCAAGCGGCGCTCCCATTTATCCCATCGACTTGCTCACCATCGAGGGAGCTCCTTTTAAAAATTACCGCTATCGCTGGTGAATCCATCGATTTTGGATTTTGGATTGAATAATTACTTCCACGGATGAATCCGGTTGTGTAACCGAATTGGAAACAGGAGTCGATCGAACGGATCGATCGTGTTTAATGAATTAGTGGCGCTCCAGATCCCGGAAAAAGACGGTATAGCAGCGGCGCAGTCTGTTTTTTGCTCGCCCCAGCCCGGCTCGTCTGACGCCCCGCTCACCATTCTCAACAATAGCTGAGAAACCTAGTATAGGGTTCGGCAAAAGGCATTCGGAAAGAAAAACAATGCTTTCAGCAATTAAGAACGTCCTAACCCTATTGGCAGTTGCTACAACAGCGAAGAAAAATCTCGGTTCTCAGGTTGAATCCGTCAAGAAACCCGCTTTCTACGCTTGAGTGCTTGAGTTGAGGGTCGTGGAATCTAAATAAAAGTCGATCGGGCAATTTCGATACCGACCGTGCTAAAATTATACCTTTGAATTTCCAACCTCTCCTCATTAAAACGAATTCACACTCAATCACAACCACAACAATATAAATTACCAATCCCCCAATCACTCAATCCCCCAATCTAAAATCTAACCATCTCCCAATCCCCCAATCTAAAATCTAACCATCTCCCAATCCCCCAATCTAAAATCTAAAATCTAAAATCTAAAATTTAAATGACTGACTCTTCCTCTCTAGCCAACACCCTTTCCGAACCGCTGCGCCAGCCTTATTGGTGGGCAGCCCTAGCTTCTGTGAGCCTTCACGGAGTCCTCGGAGCAACCGCCCCGACGCTCTCAAGCATACTTTATGGTGGAAATTCCTCAAAAAATATCCCCGGTTCTGTCGGCTTGGTAGAACTAACTCCCACAGAGGCCGGCCGCCTGCCACAAACCATACCACCGAAACCATCTAATACGCGATTTACGCCATTTTCGATCGCACCAGTTCCCTTGCCCGCCTCGCCCAAGTTAGCGGCGCCCTTGCCCCCCGCACCTCCAGCTATCAACTTGCCCGCCCTACCGCCGGGAATGCCCCCTCCTGGATTCTTTTCCCCCCTCCCTTATTCCCCTCTCCCGCCCTCTGCCGCCCCAACAGCCCCGCCGCCTCCGAAAACTCCATCCCCAACATTCAGAGCCCCCTCCCAGCCAACACCCACTTTCGTCCCGCCAGTACCTCCCAGCGGTTTGATTTTCCCGCCCTTGCCCGGTAATTTCGATCGCAATATCCCGCCGCCGCCATCGCTGACAGAAGTGCCCCAGCTTCCCGGCAGCGCCTCGGAAGATGAAGCAGAGACGCTCAAAAAGATCATAGCCAGTAGAGGCGGACTCCCACTATTTCCAGACGGAGCTCCAGTCTTTACCCCAGAATTCCCAATTGCTGGCAGGAATGTGGGACCCGATGGAGTACCAAAGTTGACTCAAAAAGATCCGAATAAAAGGAATCTCATCGCAGAAACTCCCGAAGAAAGAATCAAGAGGCAACAATTTGAAGAGGGACAGCGACAGCTAGGACAGTCCGACCAACCGAGTTCAAACTTACCCACCGACAGAGAAACACAGCTTGCGGCTGCAAATACCTATGTTGCTTTGTTTGAGAGATTCAAAAAGGCTTATCCTGACTTGGAAATGACGGGGCCAACTCCTGTGAATATCCCTTATCCCCTAGCAGCTTGCTCGCAAAAACTTGAAGGAGTAGCAGTTTTCGGAGCAGTTGTCAGCCCTCAAGGCTTGCTCAAAGCCGAGCCTCAAGCGATCGTCCCGACGGGTTACGGCATTCTCGACAATGCTGCTAAAACTGCGATTATTAACCCTTCTCTAACATTTTCGGCAGCCAGCACGCACAAGCTTTACCAAGTAGCTATCCCGTTTAAATACGACGAAAAAGTTTGCAGCGGCATTCCTGTCACCCCGTCCACCGCCCCAACCAGGCCCAACCCAGCAGGCCAGCAGCGGCCAACAGTAACCCCGACAGGGCCCAAACCCACAAACCAGCAGCCATCCCCAGCGCCTGCTGAAGTGAAACCGCAGTTTGAGAAGCCGCCGGCCCCGTCAAACAAACCGAAGCCTGGGGCTCAAACCTCGCCGCCGGTACAAAAGCCCGCCGCCCAACCCTCGCCCTCACCTCAACAGAAACCAGCCGCCGAACAGTCACCTTCTCCTCAACCGCAGCCCGCCGAAGAGTCCCCGCCGGAAGCTGCGCCATCTCCTGCCCCCGAAGTGTCGCCGTCGCCGGAAGCTGCGCCATCTCCCGCCGAAGTATCCCCGCAGCCGTCGCCGGAAGCTGCGCCATCTCCTGCCGAAGTGTCGCCGTCGCCGGAAGCTGCGCCATCTCCCGCCGAAGTGTCGCCGTCGCCGTCGCCGGAAGCTACACCCTCTCCCGCCGCTACCGAAAATTAATTGGGAATGGGCAATTGGTAATATCCAATCTGCTTGCTTCACTATTGTGAGTTAGTAGTTAGTAGGGTGCGTGAACTTCGATATTTGTTTGAGAACTAACAAATTTCTACTTGCTGACGCACCATACTTTCTTAACTGATAATCAAATTGTTTTTCGTCTGCCCGACCCGGACTTTTGACGGCGGTCGTCCTGACTGCAAACCTAATTATTGGAGTTTAGACTAAGCAGGTCAAAAAGTGCGCTCGCCCAAAGACCGGCAAACGTCCATACTCCAACGGCAA
>NZ_JAUBPO010000230.1:0-3873 GCF_036700785.1 Microcoleus sp. S28C3
CCTTCAAAACTATGAAAAAGCCCTCTGAAGCTATAAATATCGTAAATTTAGACCCTGCAGGGAATAGTAGCGGGGATAATAGATGAAATGGAATTGGTAGAAGAAGTCAACAAAAAAGTGGGAATAAAAATTAAAGAAACCCTCAGTCCAGGACAAGTAATGAAAGCAATGATTTTGAACGGATTGGGATTTTTGAGCGCCCCAATCTACCTATTTGAAACATTTTTTGTGGGAAAAGCAACAGAACATCTAATTGGAGAAGGAGTGACACCCGAACAATTAAATGATGACAGAATCGGGAGAGCTTTAGACAAATATCATCAAGCTGGAACCACAAAATTATTCACGGCAATTGCCCTGAAAGCAGCGATGAAATTTCAAGTATCAATGAAAAGCGTTCACCTAGATAGCAGTTCAATATCAGTAGAAGGAGCATACAAAAACTGTCAGGGAAAAAGCCAGGAAATTGAGGCAGAATCTGAAGATACAGAATCTTCCATGAAAACCATAAAAATCGTTCATGGCTATTCAAGAGATCGAAGACCGGACCTCAAACAATTTATCATTGATACGATCGTAAGTGGATATGGAGACGTACCATTATATCTCAAAATAGATGACGGAAATGCCGATGATAAAAGTGTCTTTGTAGAGAGATTAAAAGAATTTAAAAACCAGTGGACATTTGACGGAATCTGTGTAGCAGACAGTGCCTTGTACACAGCAGAAAATTTGTCAGCAATGGCAGGAATGAAATGGATAAAAAGAGTACCATTAAGCATCTAATCAGCTCACAATAAAATCTGCAACATTGAAGATAGTGACTGGGAAGACTCTCAAATAAAAGGCTATAAAATAGCAGCCCAAATGAGTGAGTATGCTGGCATCAAGCAAAGATGGCTAGTAATAGAAAGTGAAATCAGAAAGCAAGCAGATCTCAAAAAAATAGTCAAGCAAGTAGAGAAACAATTAGAATCAGCCAAAGCCAAACTGCGTAAGTTATCCAGGCAAAACTTTGCTTGTATTTCCGATGCGGAAGCTGCCATAAAAAAGTTGTCAGAATCATGGAAATATCACCAGATAACAGAAATTAAATCCCAAGAAAAAACAGTTAAAGCAACAAAAAGCAATCTGAAAAAACTTGCTCGGACACAGACAAAAGTTTATCAAATTACGGGTGAAATAGAACCCCGAAATTCAGCGATTGAAGCGGAAAAAGTCAAAGCCGGGAGATTCATATTAGCCACAAATATCTTAGATGCTGAAGCAGTAACCAATCCACAGGTATTATCGGAATATAAAGCGCAGCAAAGTAATGAGAGAGGATTTAGATTTATCAAAGATCCGTTATTTTTTACTTCCAGCGTATTCGTGAAAAAGCCGGAGCGAGTTGAAGCAATCGGAATGATAATGGGACTGTGTTTGTTAGTATATAACCTGGCGCAAAGGAAATTGAGACAACAATTATCAGCTACCAACGAACGAGTGAAAAATCAGGTAAAGAAATTGACTGATAAGCCGACAATGCGCTGGATATTTCAGATGTTTCAGGCGGTACATTTAGTGACGATAAATGGAGCGAAGCAGGTCAGTAATTTAACCCAAGAGCGTCAAGATATCTTGCGGCATTTAGGAGAGTATTGCTGTCAATACTATTTAATATTTTCAAGTGAATAACGATTGAGATCGAGGTGTAGATATTTGTGAATAATTTTCATTAATTAGTCAAGACAATTTGCTCTTGGCATAAGTTTTCTTGCTTCAAAATATGAGTGGTCAGGATAAAATAGCAACATGAATATATGAGAAAAAGTCAATTATTTCAACTAACTTAGTTTAGGTAAATTTGACAAGCTTCTGTAATGCTAAAACTGCATAATTTCATCCCAACAGCGTTTCGCTTCCAAGTTTTCACAACTGATAAAAAAATCCGACCCACATCTGCGGAATGTGGGTTCGAAGAGAGGTACTCGATTGGTATCAGGGGAATAGAAAATCTACATAGAGTAGGAGGTTCGCTCAAACGACTGAGGAGAGCGCAGAAACAACTGTGGCAAGGGTCAACAGTAGAAGCTATAGCCGAGTTTGTAGGAGTTATGAGTAAAGAAAGTGAAAAATTCCAGAAATATCTGCGAAAACATCAGTCAAGAATCCCAGATTACCAGAATTATCAACAGCAAGGTATTGACATTGGTTCAGGAGCTGTAGAGTCTTTAATTAAACAGATTGGAGCAAGAATTAAGATTGTAGGTGCACAGTGGAACGAAAAAAATGTGCCTCAAATTTTAAGACTCAGATGTGCATATTTAAATAACCACATTAAACTCAGTATTTCTGCTTAGTTAAAAAGCGGGATGCTCCCATTGAACCACAAGAGTTTCAACAAGGTTTTTTGAGTTGGGTAAATGCCATAGTCGGGGAATTAGAACTAAAGGTAATTGCCATTGATGGCAAAACAATGAAACAATCTTATGACCGAAATGACCAGCAAAAAGCGCTACATATAGTGACAGCGTGGTCTTCATCTCATCAATTGGTTTTAGGACAAAAAAAAGCCGATAAAAAATCCAATGAACTGACAGCAATTCCGGAATTAATAGAAATGTTAGAAATTGCCTAAAGTGTAATAACTATAGATGCTATGGGCTGTCAAAAAAATATAACATCTCTGATTGTTAAGAAAAAAGCAGATTATCTTTTAGCTTTAAAAGGGAATCAAAAACTCCTATACAAAGCAGTGAAAGAGTGGTTTGAAGTAGCTCAAGAAGCAGATTATTTAGGCAAAAAGTATGATTATTATGAACAAGTAGAAGCAGGACATCATCGAGTGGAAAAAAGACAAGTCTGGACTGTGGATGTATCTGAGTTACCACCTCTGCATAATCAAGAATTATGGACGGGATTAAAAACAGTTGTCATGATAGTTAGTGAACGACGATTGTGGAATAAAACCACCACAGAAGCTCGTTTTTACTTGAGTAGTTTAAGCAGTAATGCTGAAAAACTTGCTGGGGCGATCCGCAGTCATTGGGGCATTGAAAATAGCTTACATTGGACACTTGATGTAACATTTTGTGAAGATGAAAGCCGGATTCGGAAACAGAACTCTCCCGAAAATTTTGCACTTCTACGTCGATTAGCCATAAATTTACTGGAACAAGAAAAAACTTCCGGCACAAAGTCTAAAAATGAAGCGGTATCGAGCGGCAATGGACAATGATTATTTAGTTAAAATTTTAAACTCTGCCAGTTAATGCTCGAAATCTAACACCTATCTAAGAAGGAAAATTATCCGGCTTTAAGAAGTTTATAAAATCTTAATGTTCTGATTTTATCTGCTTAAGTGAGGTTAAAATTAATGATTTTAAAAATGTTTTTTGAGTTATTTAGTAATGCACAAATTCAGGTTTGTGTCAAATTAATTTAGATGCGTTTACCCTGACTCTTTCATTCTTCTTGCCCCAAACATAGCCACAGATATCTCCCCAAATAAGATGACATTCATCCTGAAAAAAACTACCAATTCACCTAATTCGATTTCATTACGATGAGCTTCTAGCCATTGGGTCAATTCTTTTGTTTTTTTTTGACCTGTTCAGGATCTGTTTTAGGATTACGTTTTTGAGATTTTTTCTTTTCTTGAGCCAGCAGCGTCAAAAATCTCATAGTAACTCTGCTGAGAACTAAAAACTATCTCATACTGCTCCTCTATATAAGCTTTTAGTTCTCCTAAATTCCAATAATTCTTTTTTTGGAGCCAATCAATAATGGCAGCGCGTTTATCAGGTTTTAAATATCAGGGTAAGAGCATCTCAATCATGCTTGACAAAAGCATTTGAGAATCTGCATCATATAGTCATTGTTCATCGCAGC
>NZ_JAUBPO010000231.1:0-3796 GCF_036700785.1 Microcoleus sp. S28C3
GAAGTTTGTTCGCCATATTGGATTTCCTCTACTTTTACCCTAGATTTTAGTGTACCTTCATAGTGAATTGGTATTAGACTTTGATTATAAAAAATCCAGAAACCTATCCCCTGCAATGGCATCCTCTAACGATCGCTTCCCCGAAGCTGCCCGCGACTGGGACTTAGAAACCCTCTACACAGACCTCGCATCCGCCAAAGGCAAGCGTCTCACGCCCACAGAGAAACAACATCTACGGGGCCTACTCTGCGGTCACAGTCCCACCGAAATTGCCGAAACGCTCAGTAAAAACCCCAAGGGGATTGCCGTAGATTTCTGTAATACTTTATACCAATACGTAAAAAATCTTGTAGGCAAAGGTGATGAAAAGGTAGAAAACTGGAGGAAGATTTGTGAATGGCTGGAGGACGCAGGATATAAAACTCAGTCGTCTCCCGAACCTGAATCAGGCGATTGTTTACCAATAAAATTCTTAATAAAAAAAGCAAATGTAGTTGTTGATAAAAATCAAATAATAGTTGATATAAACCTGCGAATCGTCGCATCCTCACCTTCAGAGATTCCTATTATAGAAAACTTCGATATCAATGGCAATGGTGCAAACTAACGAAAGTGCGATCGCACTCCCCATAACAAATCACACTTAAATACCTCCTTTATTCTTCAGTCCGCGCAGGCGGACTTCGTGCGTGTAGACGCGGTTTCAACCGCCGAGTATCTTTTTAACATAATTTGCGACTTTAGATAGGCGCGAATTCTCCAAGCACGAAGTTATACTCTTAACATCTATTAAAAGCGATCGCCCGCCCCAACCAAAATGTACGTCCAAACATTGCTAAAACCAGACGGCCGCCCACTCACACTCTACAGCCGCTACCCAATCCCAGAAGGAATCGCGGCCGTAAGTCCCAGCAATGAACCCGTACAGGCGAACCCGCACTTTCGCTGGCATCCTTTGCGCGGGGAATGGGTAGCCTACGCCAGCCACCGTCAGGGAAGAACTTTCATGCCGCCGCCGGAATACAACCCGCTAGCTGCTACAATTAATCCCAAATTCCCGACAGAATTGCCGCCGGGAGATTACGATATAGCTGTTTTTGACAACCGCTTTCCATCGCTGACTTTGCAGGCAAAAAACGCACCTGCAAGTATTGTGGAAACTCTTCCCGCTAAGGGCATTTGCGAAGTAGTAGTTTTTACTCAAGATCCGCTGGCTTCCCTCGGCGCTTTGGAGTTATCTCACTTAGAATTGCTGTTAGAAGTATGGGCCGATCGCACTTCAGTTATCGGCAGCAATCCCGAAATTGAATACGTCTTGCCTTTTGAAAATCGCGGCGTCGAAGTCGGAGTAACTTTGCACCATCCCCACGGTCAAATTTACGCTTATCCTTTCGTGCCTCCGGTGCCAGCGCGGATGTTAGAATGTCAGTCGGTTTACTATCAAAAAAACAGTAGCGGTTTGCTGCAAGATTTGATTCAAAAAGAGATTGCCGACAAACAGCGAATTATTTATTTAGACGAAGAGGCGATCGCCTTTGTCCCCGCTTGCGCCCGCTACCCTTACGAAGTGTGGATTGCGCCGATCGCCCCCGCTGCCACGTTTATCGATCTTACCAAAAAACAGCGTCAATCACTCGCTAAAGCCTTAAAAACCGTCACCCTCAAATATGACGGTTTGTGGCACCGCCCGTTCCCTTATTTGATGGCTTGGTTTCAAGGGCCCACAGACGGGAAAGCCCATCCAGAAGCGCATTTGCACGCCCAATTTTATCCGCCCTATCGATCGAGCGATCGGCTAAAATATCTAGCAGGAACCGAACTAGCCGCCGGAATGTTTGCCAACGACGCTTTACCCGAAGAAAAAGCTAAAGAATTGCAAGCCGTATCCATCCATCTATTTTAGATTTTAGATTTTAGATTGAGGAAATGCTGACTCAAATAATTGATTTTCTTCCTTCTTCGTGGGGTGTCCCGCCCGCCCTAAAAATATAATTTAGATGCAAGAAAGCAGATGATAAACTCATTAAACCCAGAAGTTGACTGCAAACTCGAATTCATCCGCAAAGCCTTAACCGAAACAGGAGCGATCGCCCTTCGCTTGCGCGGTACAGACTGGTTTGCCTGGGCCACAGCCGGCGGTTCCCATACAGTATTGCTAACCGCAGAAACCGGAGTTGCAGAAATATTAATTACCGCCGAAAACGCTTGGGTTCTCACCGATGAAATCGAAGCCCAGCGCTTGCAAGATGAAGAATTGCCAGCCAACTTTCAAATACACATCTATCCTTGGGCAGATGTTTCACAGCGCGAAGCTTTTGTCAAAGAAATTACTGGTGGCGGTAACGTCATGAGCGATCGGCCAATTTATCCCACAGAAACCCCAATAATCGCATCTTTACAGTCTCGCAAACAGACAATGATGTCAAGCGAATTAGAGCGATACCGGCGAGTCGGGCGTTTAGCCAGCGAAGCGATGACAGAGGTACTTTCCGCAGCAAAACCAACATGGACAGAATATCAGCTAGCGGGAGCCGGTGCAGAGGCATTGTGGGCCAGAGGTTTGCATCCAGCCCTGACATTAGTTGCTGGAGAAAGGCGTTTGCCGCTGTACCGCCACGCCACAGCAACCGCCGAAGAAATTGGGCGGCAAGCAATGTTAGTATTTTGCGCGAGGGGATGGGGTTTGTATGCAAATTTAACCAGATTTGTCAGTTTTGACTTTCTTGGAGAAAAGCATTCAGAGTTGCACCGACAAGTCAGAGAAATTGAAGCGGCCGCGCTGAATTCGTGCCGGCCGGGAGTATCGCTGAATGCGGTTTATGATACGCTGAAAACTGCTTACGAAGAGGAGGGATATCCTCAAGCAATTAGGCAACACCATCAAGGCGGAACTACCGGATATTTGGCGCGAGAAGTTGTGGCAAATCCGGCTACTTCAGATATGTTAGCCGAAAATATGGCTGTGGCTTGGAATCCGAGTTTGTCGGGAGCAAAAATTGAGGATACCTTTGTAATTCACAGCGATGGAACGTTGGAAAATTTGACATTCGATCCGAATTGGCCGAGTGTAGAAGTAGCGGGAAGGTTGCGGCCAGTACCGCTGGAAATATGGGACGATCGACCATTGTCCATTTAACTTATCGCTCTATGTCCATCTCAGGCGCGATCGAGCCATCATGACCTGGAAAACGATACTTTCATTTATTGTCAGTGCAACAGTCCTGACTCTAATGATCGGTTGGCTGATGGTCGCAAATCTGCTGCCGATTCAAGCCGCGATCGACTACAGCGAGGCAGAGCGGAGTTTTGTGCAGATTTGGCTCCAGGTAGCGATCGTGATTGGCTTGCTCTTGCCTGGAATTGCATTTTTGGTGTGGATACGTCACCCCAACCTGCGGGCTGTTTTTGGATTCTATTTGTTAGTTCTGGCAATTCAAATTGTCAGCGAGCAAATTTTCAGTCGCGTTTTTTCTTCTAGTATATTAGTCATCATCGGCACCCTTTACACCGCATTTCGAGTTTGGCAACTGTGGCAAAGTCAACACTTTTTAAGAAGCATCGGCGCTCCAAGCGGTAAGGTTGGCGATCGACTCGCGCATGGCTTACTATGAATACTGCTGTTGTTTTGGTCAGCAAACTTAATCTTCCTTCTAGTGATTGGCTGGTTGAGGATTTTATAACTCCATCTAGCACTAATGCAAAAAATCCAATTCCTCAAAATACAGCGGTTCCCGCTGTAATTTGGTACAATAAATAATCACAAAATATCATTTTGTATTCAAAACTAATGAAAACA
>NZ_JAUBPO010000232.1:0-3769 GCF_036700785.1 Microcoleus sp. S28C3
TTTTGGCTGGCATACTTCTGGCTTTTCTGTGACTTGTGATTTATTATTATACCAGTTTTAATGCGAAACAGCTTAGTTGGATTAACTAATGGACAATCCTTACATCATTTTTTAACTCAATCTCTTTGGCAAGCTCAAAAATTAAAAAATCAAAGACTATCTCTCACTTTACAAGCCTTAAAAAATAGAAAAATTTTTGTAATTATTAATGAAATCGGAGATAAAAAGAAAGGAAGAAGCACCGATTATATAATACCAACTTCCTAAAGTGCTGCTACAGATAGAGCCTCTAAAATAAATTTCCATCCCGTCAAAAAAGCAATAACTTCCAACGTCAACTTATTTAACTCTTTTTACTGAGCAATGCTCTCAACTCTTCTATTTGGTCAAATCTCAACCATTTCAATTGTTCTTTTACGTATCCCCACAGTCTTTCTATGGGGTTTACTTCCGGACTGTATGCGGGTTGAAACAGTAAAATAATATTTTCTGGTATGCTGAGATTTAAAGAGTTATGAAATCCTCCATTATCCAGTTGAATTATATGTAAATCCTCCGGATACTTACTGGCAAATAGCTCTAAAAACTTCTCGAAGCACACTGGATCCAGATGCGTAAATTCGTAAAAAAATCCTTCTCCTGTTAGTGGATATACCGCTCCATAAAGCCACAATAAGTGAAATCCCATTGCACTTTTCCTTGCGGTTTTATGCCTCGACTCGTCAATTTTCTTCTCGCTCACTGTGTGCAAGCCTATCCGACTTTCATGTTCACTCCAGTATCGCACTTTTCTCCACTGCTTTAAAAAGCTTTCACTCTGACGAGCGACTGCTTTTAATTCTGGGGGGGTGACAAGATGGCTAAGAGCTAGACTGAATCTGACTTATAGCTCTCATCCCCTGTTGGTAAAAGTAGCGCTTAGTCGGGGTTAAAGTCATTAACTCTTGAACTGCGTCGGCATATTTTTCCAGGTATGTTAGCCATTGGTGGCTATCTAAACCACTGCCAAAGGTACTCCGTCTTGCATATTTTCTTTGTGACTCTTGAGGGCGAACAATGTACTTTTTGACCGATTTCATTTTGAGATTTGTTCCTTGCATGATGGCACTACTGTAGGCGAGTGCTATTAATAAAATGAGGGTCATCAACCGCTGAGCTTTTAAGCCTGTTCCCTCTAAATAATAGCCTCCGCTTTTGTAATCTCGGAACATTTCTTCAATTCCCATCCGCTTCTGATAGGCAGCGAGCGCCATCTTAAGTGAACCCAAATTTGTGAGAATAAACCAACCCTCCTTAACCGACACACCTCGATATTTCCTCTTCCACTTACAAGCAACATCAAAGCCCTTGATTGGTTGAGTTTTTCGGACTTTGATCCCTGAGAAATAGAGAGAAATTCCTGGAACCAATCCTACCTCTTTCAATGGTTGCCAAATCTCAGGTTCGGTTTCGATACAGAGAGAGCATTTCAATCTCAAACAAAAATGTAGACGTTTCTCCCTCAGCCAGTTAGCCAGCTCGACCGAGCAAAATTCCCGGTCTCCCAGCACTACTACTTGATAATCTTTTAACAGTGGTAAAATTTATGCAATCGCATTCATTTGCTCAGTTATATTGCTGCTTCCTAGCTTTGGTAACAGCGACCAGGATAAAGGAATAGCTCTTTTCTCCCACACCAGGCTGACCATGAGTATATTGATCTTACCCCACGCTCGTGCGATCGATCGCAATTAATAAAGTCTGACCCACTTGGCAATAGGTAGTTAACCAATAAGTAACGATGGGATACCAAATCTGACTGATTGTTAATTGAGGTAAACTCAAGAACCTTTGTAATTTCCGACGCCGACTTTCGGTAGTAATCGGACAGGGAAACACAGATGCTAATCGCTCTAACTTCACTTGCCTTTGAGATTGCAGCAGAGCGAGCAAGATGCCTAATACTAAAAACTGAGCACGAGTTAAGTGTTGTTGGAGATGCGTCTGATAAAATAGGGGTAGCATATTTTTTGATAGGTCGTTGGGAACCTTCTTCTGACCTATCTTTTTTTACCACAAGTCGGTCAACCCCTCACCCGCTCCGGGTTTTGGCGGGGTTGTCACCCCGCCAGCTTTTAATTAGAGATGACAGTTTTTTTTAAATTCTTCTACTGCCCCTGGTTTCTGTTTTTCAGTCACGGGACGAGGGCTTTTAATTTTCCTTTGAGCCGATATCTTGCCCATTGATGTACTGTCCGATATGCCACTTTAACCTCACAGCAGCTTGTTAACCATTGATGGACTTCTTTGTAGCTACTGAATCCTTCGGGGTCTTGCAATTCTTTTGATAATCTCTCTACCGTTTCTGGACTCATTATTCTGGGTCTTCCTGAACGAGGTTTCTCGGATAATAATTCTTCGATTCCCCCCGCAAGGGTAGCTAGACAACCATCTCGCGATCTGTAGTACGATGTTTCCCGTGCGCCTCACAGCAGCAGACAAGACGCTATCTACCGCTTGGGTCTTGAGCCAATATAGAACCTGCTGTTTTTCGTGACGAGTGGCATCTTTCTCTTTCCTGAGAAGAACTAAAAGCTCTTCTTCTGTTCCCCTTATGTCAATCTTAACAACTCCTGACATTTTTCTTTCTTCTATTGGCGTACTAGCTTACAAAAAGGACACCCATTAACTATAGCACTATTTTAGGAAATTGGTATTAGCAGCCAACATTAATTACTTCAAGGATAGACCTGATGGCTTGCCCAAATTAACGATTTTGCTCGACCACGGGTATCATCCCACCGTGCTGAGTACGGCGTTAGAGCAGATTTATCCTCAAATCATGACTAAAATTCAGTTTGAAGTGGCTCCGAAGCCGACAATCGCCCAAAAGCAGCAGCAAGAGCAGACGGGATTTGTCGTCATTCCGACTCGTTGGGTGATTGAGCGGTCAAATGCGTGGGTAGAACGGTGTAAGAGTTTAGTGAGCGAGCGCTGGAGAATGCGACGGCTAAGCTCAATGTGTGTTTCATTCAGCTCATGCTCAAACGCTTAGCAAAGGAACGGTTGGCAATAGCAAATCACTAGATCCCAAATACGTTCTATAGGGATTGAAAGAGACCACAAAATGGTCACAAAAGGGTGACAACATATGCTCGGAAAACGTAAAACCCTATCAGGGATCTGGGGGGGTGACAAAGAGACTTAGGATATAGACCGAATAAGGGTTGCAGCCCTCAGACCTTGTTCATAAAAGCGACGTTTAGAAGGAGTTAACTTCATTAACTGTTGCATCTCCAAAGCATATTTTTCTAGATAATTAACCCACTTTTCGGCATCTACGCCAACACCAAATGTACTCCTTCTACGATATTTTTTTTTTTGGTTTTTTGCGACGAGATACATATTTTTGTACCTGCTTTTTTCTCAATTCAGTGCCTTGAAATATTGCGGAACTGTAGGCAAGCGTCATCAGGAGAATCATATTAATAAGTCTGTTTTCTTTGAGGCTAGTCCCTTCAAGATCGTAGCCTCCTTTTTTACAGTCTCGAAACATTTCTTCAATGCTCATCCGCTGCTTATAAGCATTGATTGCTGCTGGCAACGAACCTAAATCCGTGAGAATAAACCAAGCTTCTTTAACGTGAGATTTCCCATAATTTCTTTTGGCTCTTCAGTATATAATATGCTAAAGTTTTAGCTAAAATGCCAATGGGAGCATCCCGGTTTTGTAAATATCCGAATAAGCGTAAAATAGTTAAAATCAATAAAAGCGTCAAAAAAAGTCGAA
>NZ_JAUBPO010000233.1:0-3755 GCF_036700785.1 Microcoleus sp. S28C3
CAAATGTTTCATACGCCAATGCAGCAAGAGATTTGAAGCAACTGACGGGAATATATATTGACCACAGCACCCAACAACGTCTAGTCCATGGGCAAGAATTCGTTGAAGTCATCGCAGAGCAAACCGTGACAGATCTAAGTAAGTAGGTAGACAGAATTAATTATACAAAAAACTGATAAAATATAATGAAATAAAACAAGTTGTGTATCAACAGAGATTTGACATGATATTTTTTCGAGAAATTAATCCTCTTTCATTAAAATTGCTGAAGCGAGTTCATCGCCAAAGCCGACATCATCAGGTGCGTCACGCGTGCTCATTTCCTAATTTTAGCATCGGGGCAAAAATCGAACAGTTAATTAAAACTTTTCAAGTAACTCGCAAAACAATTTATAACTGGTTTGAACGATGGGAATCTGAAGGAATATTAGGACTATACAACCAACCTGGAAGAGGCCGTCAAGCCACATTTGATTCTGCACAAGAATACCAAATTAGAGAAGGGACTAAACAAGAACCCAAACAATTAAAACACGTAGTACAGAAGATCAAAGAAACATGGGGAATCAAAATCAGTACCAAAACAATCAAAAGAATTCTCAAAAAGTTTAATATGAGTTGGCATCGAATGCGTCTAGAGGTTGGAGGAGAGCCAGACCCCTCAGAATATCTAGAGAAAAAGACTCAACTCGACGAATTTAAACAATTAGAAGAGCGAGGGGAACTGGATTTGTATTACTTAGATGAAACTGGTTTTTGTCTCATCCCTTGCGTTCCCTATGGATGGCAAGAGCGGGGAAAATACTTGAAAATAAAAAGTCGTCGTAGTCGTCGAATCAATGTGTTGGGTATCGTGCGATTCGTTGAAGCGTGAATCACGGTGAAAGCCCGTACATAACGTTTCCAGCCACAAGGCTGATGATAAGGGTGCAAGTCCCTTCTGCCAGACTCAGGTATGACTCCCTATCTGCCCACACCGACCAAGCTCGATTCTTGGAGAGTGAAGCTGGGAACAGGACGCAATCAGACATCTAATGTGAGATGACACTGGCGTTAACGGGGAGTTCCGATGGTGAAATTGAGCCTAGAAAAGTAACTTAGCCCAGAGCGGGACACAGACAAAAATTCCCGACTCCACTGGAGTTTATTCCCGCCGAATCATGATACCAATATCGGCAAGAGTCCAGGGAATCCAGCAGTTAAATTGGCTCCACCTAAAGGAACAATCAATCTAACCGAGGGAACGAATAAAAACGAACTGAGGGTCAAGGGGAAATCGAACCCTTTCGTAGGCTAGACGAGCAGCGGAACCCCCTTAGTTCGGGTAGGACAGACCGTAATTGGTCTGAGGTGTTCAGAGTACACAAACTAGAGCAGAGCATGATTAGACACAACAGCAATGTTAGTGAATCTTGGAAAACGTTACCGTGGAAGAAATTCCGCCGTAATTTGTTCCGCCTACAAAAGCGAGTGTATAAAGCGATTCAAGTTGGAGACAAGCAGAAAGCGAAGTTCCTCCAAAAGCTAATTCTGAAATCTCGGGCTGCAAGAATGTTGGCGATACGTCAAGTAACTCAACTAAATGCTGGCAAAAAGACTGCGGGAATCGATGTCCAAGCCTCACTCACATTTGAGGAAAGGTTTGCCCTGGGTGAAGAACTCAGAGCCAAAAGTAACAACTGGAAACATCAGAAGTTGCGCTCAATACCAATCCCAAAAAAGGATGGGAGTACCCGCCTCCTCAAGATACCTACTATCGCCGATAGAGCGTGGCAATGCCTCGCAAAATACGCGCTAGAGTCAGCACACGAAGCAACCTTTCACGCTCGTAGTTATGGATTCAGAACAGGGAGGTCAGCGCAGGACGCGCAGAAATTTCTTTTCCTAAATCTAAACTCAAAAGCCCACGGAATAGAAAAGCGAGTCATAGAACTCGATATCGAAAAATGCTTCGACAGGATAAGCCACAATAGCATTATGGAACGACTCATCGCCCCAAAAGGCATAAAGACCGGAATATTCCGCTGTCTAAAATCAGGAGTCAATCCAGAATTTCCAGAACAAGGAACCCCGCAAGGGGGCGTGGTTAGTCCATTACTAGCCAATATCGCTCTCAATGGGATTGAAGAAATACATCAATCAGTCCGCTACGCGGACGACATGGTAATAATTCTGAAACCTAAAGATGATGCGAAGGCAATACTTGATAAAGTCAGCTAATTTCTGGCAGAACGAGGTATGAAGGTTAGTGAAAAGAAAACCAAGCTAACAGCTACGACAGATGGGTTTGACTTCCTCGGTTGGCATTTCAAAGTGCAGAACAACGGGAAATTTAGATGCGTTCCATCAGCGGACAATTTTAAAGCATTCCGTCAGAAGGTAAAACACATCGTTAACAACTCGAATTATGGTGCTACGGTCAAGGCTGAGAAATTAGCCCCTGTGGTTAGAGGCTGGAGAAATTACCACCGCTACTGTAAATTGGATGGGTCACGGTTTTCACTGTGGTTCATCCGATATAGAGCTTTCAACGTATTCAATAAGGAAGCAAAACAGAATCGCTATAATGTCGATAAATTGATTGAAAAAGCGTTCCCGGCGGTTCCCCACTCCGAAAACAAATTTGTCAATGTCAAAGGAGAAAAATCTCCCTACGACGGAGACATAGCCTACTGGAGTGAACGTAACAGCAAGCTCTATAACGGCGAAACCTCTAAAGCTTTAAAACGGCAAAACCATAAATGTGGGAAATGTGGTCTAAAAATGCTAGGCGATGAAAAGGTACATCTACACCATGTAGATGGAAACCATAATAACTCGAAAACTAATAACCTCTTAGCGGTGCACGAAAGCTGCCACGATTATCTCCACATGAGCAAAGGCGAAAGCCAAGAACATCGGGAGCCGGATGCGGGGAAACCAGCACGTCCGGATCTAACTGAGAGGGGCGGGGAATAATATCCCCCCTCGACTCAACCATGAATAGAAAAAATAATCTTGAAACTTACAGCGGATTCCACATTTATGAAGTACAGTAGCAGCAGTTTGTAAACCAGTTTTTGAAGTGCTTAGTATTCACCAAATCAAGCGCAGTAGCCAGTAAAACATCCACCATCTTAGTAGTGGTCGGCGAGAATTGACGTAAAAAAGCTTTCAGTTTTGACCACCATAATTCTATCGGATTAAAGTCCGGAGAATAGGGTGATAAATTGAGGATAGTGGCGCCAGCAGATTCAATCAAGGGTTCAATCGCCGCCAGCTTATGGGCTGGGAGATTATCCATAACAACTACTGCACCTTTCCATAAATTGGGTACTAAAAAGTGTTCAATGAAAACGGAAAATGCCTTGCCATCCATCGACCCATCTAGGGTCATTATTCCTACTACTTTTTTTAAACTTATTGCTCCGACAACTGTGGTTTTTGCACCCCGATAAAATGGTTTTAAGTCGTAGACTCTACTACCACATCTTGAACGTGCATGGGTTCGTGTTAAACCCAATAAAACCCCCATTTCATCCAAAAAAACGAGGTTGTCAGGGTCAATATTTTTCACTTTCTCCCAATATTCACACCTCAATTTTTGCACTCTTTCAGTGGCAGACTGGCTACTGCGTATATATTTTTTTTCGGGTCAAATTTTGTTTTTTTAGTTCACGACACATCATGCTAGGGCTGCTGGGGGGGTAACAACCAGCTTGAAACCCAGAGGTGGTAAGGATTGAGCCAATCCGCTGCTCAAAAAAGATAGGCAG
>NZ_JAUBPO010000234.1:0-3731 GCF_036700785.1 Microcoleus sp. S28C3
GGAATCTCTCTCTAAATTCACCATAATTTCTACTCAGCTCCTTCTGAGTAAATTTGTGCTTAGTCTAAACTCCAGTTTTATTGAATTTTGCTTTAAAGTCAAGCTGTTTGACTTTAACTGTATGAGAAATTTCACTGCCGTTGTTCAGAAAGACCCTGACACTGCTTTATATGTAGCCTATGTTACGGGTTTCTAAGAGAGCGCATTCTCAAGGAGAAACTTGAGACGAGCTATAAGCTAACCTACGTGAAGCGATTGAAATGCTGTTGGAAAATGAGAAGATAGCCTTCCATCGCTCTTCAATGAGCGTGCGATCGCCCTTTTAGTATTTATTCTTAATTCTTCTAGTTCCGATACTTGCTAAAATAGAAGCCAATACTAATGGAACTGCAACTCATGCTAAAAACCATCGAAGGTATTTGCATCACTTGTCAAACAATCCTATAATGGTTCATCACGATCTTGATGATTGTTTCATTCTTATAACTCAGTTAATATGCGATCGCTTGTCTTGACTATAGCTCTCATGTGTTTAGCCACCCCCGCTGTTGCCACAACCTGCGAGGAAAGCTTTCAAAAAAAGGGGGATTTTTTGAATGGTGCCGCCTTTTCTGCACGTGTTCAGATTGAGGGGTTATCGATAGAGAGAGCATTTTCCCAATTACGACCCATTTTGGCCCGCGAGGGCATCAAGACTCTCAGTACGGATCTGAACTTAGGTGTAATGAAAGCCGAAAATCCCGCAACAGCATTTCAGCGTGCTTTGCCAATTGACGTATTTGCCTCAATGGACGGCAATCTATTAAATGTTGAGATGATCTTTACCATTCCAAGTGGCGTGGGTGCAAGTAAAGACACGGTGAAGGGATACTTGTGTGGTGCACTAAATCAATTGTTGCCCCAAACTACAAATTAATATTTAATCATTCATTTGAGGAATTGTAGTTTCCAACACTCGATCGCAATACGCAATACTTTAAAATTACCAGTGGATGGAGGGCTCTTCAATTCGGTGCGTTAGCGAAGCCCTCGAAGAGGATCGCTCTGTTAGTTTATAGTCTTATTTTTATACGGAGAGTGCGATCGCTTTTTGGTTGCGCGATCGCCGAGTTGTACTATAGTGCCCTCTGTAAAGAAATTACCAATATCCCCAGACGAATATCGGCGGTAAGCGGGTTGCTAAAATCGGTCGATCGCGCTGACCTTTTTTGCCCTCAAATCGCTTTCTTGGGATTAATTGGCGTTTTAAATGCTCCCTTCTACTTTCTCCGTTGGGGCGACACAAGCGCGGGGTAATGCCCTCCCTACTGTCAATTGTAAATAATCAATTATTAATTATTAGTATTCCATGAGGCGGCCAAAAAGATATATCATAATCTTCATCGGATCATTTCTTCCCAGATATGTTCTACTGCTCTAATCCCACGTGTTCTCATCCTTTCAATCCCGACAACTCTAAATTTTGTCAAAGTTGCGGATTGCAAGGCCTCAACCCTCTCTTCAGAAACCGCTACCGCGTGATTCGACTGTTGGGCGAAGGGGGATTTGGCAGAACTTATGAAGCGGTAGATACGGATCGCATGGACGATCCCTGCGTAATTAAGCAGTTTGTACCCCAATTTCAAGGAACCTCAGCACTTGAAAAAGCCGCAGAATTGTTTAAGCAAGAAGCGAAACGACTTTACGAACTCGGTGAACATCCCCAAATTCCTCGATTAATTGCTTATTTTGAACAAGACAAGCGACTTTATTTAGTACAAGAGTTGATTGAGGGGCAAACTTTACTGGCTGAATTAACTCAGCAGGGTGTTTTTAGCGAAGATAAAATTTGGCAGTTGCTGGCAGATATTTTGCCGATTTTGAAATTTGTGCACGATCGCCATGTCATTCACCGAGACATCAAACTTGAGAATATCATGCGGCGCCGCACGTCTGTTAGCTCCTCCCTGCCAAAGGCGGGAAATTTTCGGAATTCAGCTTTCCGAAGGGGAGGGCGGGGAGAGTTAGTTTTGATAGATTTCGGCATTTCCAAACAAGTGACGGGCTCGCTGATGAGCAAAGTAGGCACGACGGTAGGAACGCCTGGATATTCGCCGGTAGAACAAATGCGCGGTCAAGTTTTCCCCGGAAGCGATTTGTACAGTTTGGGAATAACTTGCCTGAGACTGCTAACTCAATGTTTGCCAAAAGTTGACGGTTCCGATGATCTTTATGACCCGATAAACGGCGACTGGATGTGGAGAGAACGGTTGCCAGCGGGCACAAAAGTCAGCAGCGAGCTGACAAAAATTTTAGATAAGTTAATTGAAGATTATCTCAAAAATAGATATCAATCTGCTGATGAAGTAATCAAAGCTTTAAATCTCTATTCTTTACCTCCTCAACCCCCTTTTGTCAAGGGAGGACAACTTGCTTTAAATTCTTCTGTGACAAAGGGAGGGCCACTTGCTTTAAATTCTTCTGTGACAAAGGGAGGGCCACTTGCTATCCATACTCCGCTCAATCAAAGCGGGCAAATCAATAGCAATATCTCTGTCAATAGCAGGGGAAAATCCAGCACCAATCCGCCTCCCAACAAGGTCTCGCAGAGAATACCCGCTGTCAAAAGCACTTTTGAATTTCAGGTGGTGACAGTAGACAAGCGCGGGAAGCAAACTAATGTTAAGGGCCGCCAAGCGCGTTTTTTTGAAGAACATCTTGGTAGCAGTACAGTGCTGCAAATGGTATCTGTTCCTGGCGGTACTTTCCTCATGGGTTCTCCAAAAGATCGGGGTGACAGCGACGAAAAACCGCAGCACCCAGTAACTTTAGGCTCTTTCTATATTAGCAAATTTCCAGTCACTCAAGCCCAGTGGACAGCAGTTGCGGCGCTGCCGGAAATTAAAATATTTCTCAATCCCGATGCTGCCCGTTTTAAAGGTGCAAATCGACCTGTAGAAAATGTATCTTGGTACGAGGCTGTAGAGTTTTGCGATCGACTTTCTCGCAAAACTGGTAAGAATTATCGCTTGCCTAGCGAAGCCCAATGGGAATATGCTTGCCGGGGGCAAACTACGGGGCCGTTTCACTTTGGGGAAACGATTACCAGCGAGTTAGCCAATTACAACGGAAATTCTAATTACGCTGACGCGCCGAAGGGAGTTTATCGCTTTCAAACGACAGATGTTGGCAGTTTTAAACCTAATGCTTTCGGATTGTACGATTTCCACGGAAATGTTTGGGAATGGTGCGCGGATTCTTGGCACCATAATTATAACGGTGCGCCTGCGGATGGCAGCGTTTGGGAGTCTGACGGGGACTCTTCGCTGAGGTTGTTGCGGGGAGGTTCTTGGAACGATCATTCTCCGAATTGTCGCAGCGCGTGCCGCCTCAGATATCAGCCGGATTGTAAGGCTAGTATTGTGGGTTTTAGAGTGGTGGTTTCTGTTGTTTAACAAGCGGGGTCACGCCTTTTTAACTTAAGTAAAACTCAACCAGCTAAAAACAGTTTCAACAGTCAATTCTAACTCAATCCCATTAAGTATTGGCAAATCAGTTGCACCTTCGTACAGTTCCACTCTTTGCCCGGGAAATACCGCTAAAATACTTTCTTCTTCTGGAATTATTAACCACCCCAATTCAGTGCCTTGTTGCGAACAAGCAAGTAATTTAGCAGGCACTGTTCTCTTAAGGCGTGAGTGCTAGGATATTTGTGCAGCATAGAGTACAAGCTTATGAAGTGTATCCATTGC
>NZ_JAUBPO010000235.1:0-3636 GCF_036700785.1 Microcoleus sp. S28C3
AAGGAAGAAGGAAGAAGGAAGAAGGAAGAAGGAAGAAGGAAGAAGGAAGAAGGAAGAAGGAAGAAGGAAGAAGGAAGGAGGTTCGGCAGCGGATTTTGTAACGGATTTAACGGATGGATGCTGAAGGAAGAAGGAGTCTTCCCCAAAGTTTTTAGCAATTAAGAACCTCCTAATAGTCTTGGCGGTTGCTATAGAAGGTAGAAGTTTTAAAAAAGAATAGAAGCTCTATCCAAAGGTAGATGACCGAAAACACAAGTTAAGAAATTTTGAATAAAAATTCTGCTTGGGGATGACGTGCCATAAAAGTTGGGTTTGGGGCCGAACCAAAATTCGATCGAGATGTCACAAACCACATTATATCTGCGGGACAGGATATCTGTGGGGACACGATATCTGCGGGGACACGATATCTGTGAGGACACGGCAGTGCCGTGTCCCTACATACCCGCTGTGGGGACACGGCAGTGCTGTGTCCTTAGCTACTGGCAACGATCGCCCAAATCTCCAATCCGCCCCCGGAATCCCCCGCAGCATTGGGGCGCGCTACAATCAAAAATTGATCGGTTTAGCACTCAGACTCAGAGAGTGCTAAATTTGCTAATGTAAGCGACAGGAGACAAACATGACCAAAATAGTTGCATTTAGCGACAAATCTCGGCGGGCACTAGAACGCGGCGTCAATCAACTCGCCGATGCTGTCCGCATCACCTTGGGCCCGAAAGGCCGGAATGTCCTATTGGAAAAGAAATACGGCGCTCCCCAAATCGTTAACGACGGTATCACCGTTGCTAGGGATATCGAGCTCGAAGATCCCCTGGAAAATGCCGGCGCTCGCTTAATTCAAGAAGTCGCCTCCAAAACTAAAGATATCGCAGGCGACGGCACAACAACCGCAACGGTTATAGCTCAATCCCTGATTCGCGAAGGTTTGAAGAATGTCGCTGCTGGCGCGAACCCAGTCGCGCTGCGCCGGGGTATTGAAAAAACGATCGCCCACTTGGTACTGGAAATCGAGAAATTGGCGAAACCCGTCGAAGGGGCTGCAATTGCTCAGGTCGCCACAGTCTCCGCCGGTAACGACGAAGAAGTCGGCGCAATGATTGCCCAAGCAATGGAAAAAGTCACGAAAGACGGCGTAATTACTGTTGAAGAGTCGAAATCTCTGACAACAGAATTGGAAGTTGTCGAAGGGATGCAGTACGATCGCGGATATCTTTCTCCGTATTTCGTCACTAACACCGATCGCATGGAAGTTGAGTACGAAAACGCTCGTATCCTGATTACCGACAAAAAAATTAGCTCAATTCAAGAACTAATTCCAGTTCTCGAAAAAATCGCCCGCACCGGTCAACCGCTGCTAATTATCGCCGAAGATATTGAAGGCGAAGCTTTGGCAACTCTGGTAGTCAACAAAGCCCGCGGCGTATTGAACATTGCAGCAACGAAATCTCCCGGATTTGGCGATCGGCGCAAAGCTATGCTTCAAGATATCGCCGTGCTCACCGGCGGTCAACTGATTTCCGAAGAAGTCGGACTCAGCATCGATACCGCAACCCTAGAAATGCTCGGTACCGCCCGCAAAATTACGATCGACAAAGAAAACACGATCATTGTTGCTGGCGAAGAACACAAAGCTGACGTGCTAAAACGGATCGAGCAAATCCGCAAGCAGCTAGAAGCGACGGATTCCGACTACGACAAGGAAAAGCTAACCGAACGCATCGCCAAACTCGCCGGCGGCATCGCTGTAATTAAAGTCGGCGCAGCTACCGAAACCGAGCTCAAAGACCGCAAACTGCGTATTGAAGACGCTCTGAACGCTACTAAAGCTGCTGTGGAAGAAGGTATCGTTGCCGGAGGCGGCACGACGCTACTTCACCTGATTACAAAAATAGATGCGATCAGAAATACTTTAGACGCCGAAGAACAAGTAGGCGCTGACTTGGTTGCTAAAGCTTTGGAATCACCTTTGCGTCAAATTGCTGATAATGCCGGCGTTGAAGGTTCAATCGTCATCGAGCGAGTGCGGGCGAGCGAGTTCAACATTGGCTACAACGCTCTCACCGACGTGTACGAAGATATGATTGCCGCTGGGATTATTGACCCCGCTAAGGTGGTGCGATCGGCTTTGCAAAATGCCGGTTCCATCGCTGGTATGGTTTTGACCACTGAAGCTGTGATTGTCGAAAAACCCGAGAAGAAAAAAGCCGGCGGCGACATGGGCGACATGGGCGGCATGGGCGGCATGGGCGGCATGGGCGGCATGGGCGGCATGGGTGGCATGGGCGGCATGGGCGGCATGGGCATGATGTAGTCTTTAGTCTTCAGTCATTAGTCTGTAGGGTGCGCCATAAGCACCATTGGTGTAAACAAGCGCGTCTTATGTAGTACCGTCTAATGTTTGAGGATTAGGGCAGCTTATCCCCCCGGCGCCCCCCTGATAGTCCGGGGGGACTTGAAGCTATCAAAGTCCCCCTTCTTAAGGGAGATGCAATGGGGATCGGAACTAAGCTAAAAGCGAGAGTTCTCATGAATTTTAAGCTTGAGTTGGCACCTATGTAGTGCGCGCCGTACCCGATCGATCGACTAAGATTCTTCCAAGAAATGGCGTCTCCCCCTCTCCCAATCTCCTTTAAGACGAAGGAGTTACATTGTTGCTGTGCAAGTCTTGAGGAGATTGAAACAGAGTTTCGAGATAAACTCTCGCAGCTTGGCGATAGCTGCGCGAAGCTTCAGGCGTACCGCTATCGGCATTTTGCAACAAAAACAGCGACAGGGCCGCGCAAAATACTCGGTCTAGATCCCATTCGGGATGGGTTTCCAGGTACGTTTTGAGAGAATCGTGCAGCGTTTCGGGAATTTCGGCAAAAATACTGACTGTTGGGTTCATCATTTTTTTTAGTCTCGCTAATAAATTGAAAACAGAACCCCCCTTCGGCTGGATACAGGTGCAGGCACAGCCGAAATCAGAGCGCTTTTTTTTAGGTCGGTCGCATCATTGTGCGCTATCAGGGGGTGGGTTTGTCAATGTTGCGAAATATTACAAATTCCTTTAGATAAAAAAAAGGTTTACCAAATAATAAGCTTTTCAAGGCATTTATTGTTACATATCTTTATGGTGTCAGGGTTTTATGAGGGATTGGGCAGCAAGTTAACGAAATCCCCAATTCCGCAGCAAGATGCTACCGTGCCGTTAATTTCTGTGGAAAACTTTGTCGAATCTGTGGAAAACCTCAGACTTGCCTGTGGAAACGCTGTGGAATGTTTAGGGAAAAGTCAGGGAAAAAATAAGAATTGCAAAGGGCATGGGGCATGGGCATGGGGCATGGGGCATGGGGCATGGGGCATGGGGCATTGTTGACTGTTGACTGTTGACTGTTGATTAATGTTATTGGTTATTTGTTATTAGCCACTGCAAAGGATTAACAACTGACAACTGGCAACTGACAACTGACAACTGACAACAGTCAACTGACAACAGTCAACTGACTAAGTGCCAATCTGCCGGTTTTTGGCGGATGGTTGCCAATTCTGCAGGCGACATTTTGTCGAGATTGGCTAACGGGACTTAAACAAATTTTAAGCCCAAACAAAGCCTAAACTGGCTTTATAAGCGGAGAATACGTCCCAATTTTG
>NZ_JAUBPO010000236.1:0-3497 GCF_036700785.1 Microcoleus sp. S28C3
GTATGGACGTTTGCCGGTCTTTGGGCGAGCGCACTTTTTGACCTGCTTAGTCTAAACTCCAAAATGTATTAACAGTCGATAGATTTTAGATTTTAGATTTTTAACAGTCAACAGTCATCAGTCAACTGTTAAATTCCGCTTCCCAAATCAGGACTAATTCCCGCGCCGCCGCAGTTCCCTCAGCAGGAAAACTTGCCAAAAAGTCTTTATCTGCGGCCACGTCGTAAGGCCCTTCCTTAAACTCCAAAATCACAGTATCCTGTGTCAAAGCTACTAACGTGTGAATAGTGCCCTCTGGCAGTTCGACAGCGCGAGTCGGGCCGGCCGCGCTGACTCGCAAGGAGCGCAGGATTTGACCGTTTTCGTTCAAAATAACAATACCGACTTCTCCTTGAATCACCACAAAAAACTCAAAACCGTTAACTGCAGGCGGGCGCAGGTGTTGGTGAGGGCGGACATAAGTGCCTGGTTGCAGCACGTTGACAAACCGCTGCACTTTTTCAGACAAATCGTGGAAATTGTAGTTTTGTCGCTGGCGGGGACTGCGGCGGGAGGAAGCGGCAACTTCGTCTAGCAATTCTTGCGTCAGCAATTTGATCGGGGGGGACTGCACAACAGATATCCTGTATTTAATAGTTCTTGAACAAATGGGCTAGTCTGGGATCATCGTTATCAGCATCTCTTGACACATGGAAATCGCAACTCAGGTGCGTATCACTAAGGCAATGCGTTTGTCAAGTATCTTTAGAAAAAGTATTAGCCCGATCGCCCTTTTGACTATTCTAGTCTGCGCCAGTAGCGTTTCTGCGTCTGAACCTAGGGTGGCACTGTTGGTTCAGCAGCAATTCTCACAGCAGCAACTGAAAGACGAAATTCGCGATCGAGTTCAAGAAGAAGTTGACATTGCTTTTGGGCGCACGGCGGTACTGCTGAACGGGCTGATAATTGCCCTAACTTTGTTTCCGACAGCAGCCGGAGTCGGGGTTTGGTTTCTGTTGAGCAAATTGTCCAAGCAAACAACAGTTGCTCGCCAAGAAATTGAAAGTCTCCATTACGATACAATCTCTCAATTAAAACTATTAATTTCGGACGCTGAAAGTATCTTAGGCGAAATTCAACACCAAAGTCACGCGGCGGATGCAGAAACAGACTTGTTATTGCCCGATGCCCAAATTCAAGAATTTGCTCCGGTTAACTATGGCAATTACCAACAGTTAGTGACGGCAAGCGACTATGCTAAACAGGGAGATGCTTGTTTCTTTGAAAACCGTTATGAAGATGCGATCGCTGCTTACAATCTTGCCCTGCAAATTCAGCCGGATTTAGCCGATACTTGGAACAACCGGGGAGTAGTGCTGACGAGAATGCAGCGGTATCCAGAGGCGATCGCCTCTTACGAACAAGCTACTACAATTCGCCCCAATTATCCCGACGCTTGGAACAATCGAGGCGTGGTATTGTTGGAGTTGCAAAAGTACCAGGAGGCGATCGGCTGTTACGAACAGGCAATTCAAGCCAAACCCGATTATGCCGATGCTTGGAACAACCGAGGCGTTGCTTTTTCCAAAATGCAGGAGTACGAACAAGCAGTAATTTCTTACAATCAAGCTCTACAAATTAAAAATGATTATACTGACGCTTGGAACAATCGAGGCGTTGCACTCTCCAAATTGCAAAAATATGAAGCTGCAATTGATTCCTACGACAATGCTGCTAAAATCCGACCTGACTTCTACAGAATTTGGTACAATAAAGCCCGATGTTATGCACTACAAGGTAAAATTGAATTAGCCATTGAAAATTTAAAGCGTGCCCTCAATCTCAATCCGAATGTGTGTAAAGAGTTGGCAAAAAGTGAAGCTGATTTAGAAAAAATTCGCGAATACGATGCGTTCAAGCACTTGATAAGTTAATAGCTGTAATTGTAGGCTGCGTGACCAAAAATCATTTCAAATTTATCACTGGTGACTCATAAAAGTCACGCACCGAAAAATTACGCTATCTACATTAAATCTATCGATTTATCCGAAGTCATACAAAGTCTTGTGCTGTCTCGATTACTTTTGCCAATATTACACTTTTTGCAAAGAGTTTGTAGATTACTCATATCGTCAGAACCACCTTTTGAGCGGGGGATAATGTGGTCAAGTTCCAATAAAACTCCATCTGTCGGTGCCGATCTACCACAGCTAAGACATTTCCATTTATCTCTAGCAAGTACAGCAAACCATTTACCTGGTCTCACAAAATAATAACTGTCTAGTTCAGGTATCTTTGAAGAATCGAAATCTTCCTCCTCGCTTTCTTCTATTTCTATGTCATTTTCGGTATTTTTACGTTTTACATACCATTTTTTGAATTGCTCAAGCCTATTTTTAAGCTGAGGTTCTCGTCCTTCACCAATACAAATAAATGATTCTGCTAAAGCGTATAAGAGGATGAATGCAATAATTGGTTCATCCAATCCTCGCCCTCGACTGACAGGAAAGTAGTATTTGGGTGATATCAACCTTATAGCATCTGACCCTACTTCATCAGGCACAATTGCCTGATGAAGAGGCAGAAATTCAAAATCGGGATTATCAATAGTCCGGACTGTTTTTATATGGCCCAATGGCTTATGCTCGCTTGACTTCGCAGCCCCTGTGGATAATTAAATCAATGTCAGCTCCACCCCTGACTTACATTTAATTCGACTTTTTTATGATCCTTGCCCCGCGTAAGCTTGTAGTATCGTTCCAAAAACTGTCCGGAGTATTGGATTATACGTTGTATGTGAAATATGCGCTATCGATAATAGTGGCATTAAAACCTCGCTATACTTAGCGACAAGTTGGGAAATTTTTGCCACGTAAGCATCATCTACGCCTTGACGAAATGGCATTAGCTCAGCATGAATTGTTCCACTAGGAAATACCTTAAACGTCAGATAAGTGGAATGATGAAAGAAGGGCTGTCCATTTCTCTTGAGAATGTTGAGCGGTTTGTCACCCCGTTTTGCAATAATTCCAATATGAACAAAGCCATAGTCTTTGTTCTCCTTTGCTTTATCTCGATGATTTGGAGAGTAGGCAAAAGTCATTCTCTCGTATGGATTCACATCGTAAACTAGCGCCACAACATCAAGTGTATAACGCAGTAACGTCTCTAGCCGAGGGAAGAAATAATTTTGCAGTGTTGAAAGCCGGGTTTTAGTGTCAGGGATATTGAAAATTTGAGTATCCCTCTCTTCAAAAATCACTTCACGAATACTGTGACTTTTTTGCACGTTTCTGACTCCTTATATTTCACGAGCTATTCAATCACACCGATCGAGAGCTGGCTAGTTTGCTGTATTCCTAACTTGTGGTGTGAAATCTAATGTGACTTTTCCTTCCCACTTAAAATTTATAGAGATTGCTGTTTCCTCCTTAGACTAAGCGGTTCTTCTGGGTTTTTGGTGAAAACCGTATAATGAGATACCACTACTTGATTTCTACCCTATGGATATTCATCTT
>NZ_JAUBPO010000237.1:0-3466 GCF_036700785.1 Microcoleus sp. S28C3
TATGTATGACTGTACTTTAAGCCTTGGATAGCTTTCCTCGCCACTCACCCCAAAAAACTGTCCGGACTGTTGTATTTAAGTCATCAGTCATTAGTCATTAGTCAGTAGTCATCAGTCATTAGTCATTAGCAACCAACACAAGACTAAAGATCGTTTTCACTGACTCCTGAATCCTGACTCCTGACTCCTAACTTCTGACTCCTGACTGATAGCTTCTAACAACTGCCAACTGCCAACAGTCAACAGACTAATTTGGAGGAAATACAATGTTTTCAGAAGATGTTAAAGAATTAGGTCGCGATCCTGATGCAATAGGTGAAGTCTATGGGGGAGTAGCTTCAAGACAAGACAGCGAAGCCAGAAAAAAAGACCGCTCTTTAGAAGTAGTAGAATCTAAAAATCGCTCCTCTCAAAGTAATGACGGTATCAATCCTGCGAAGTTTACGGAGCATCATGCTGATAATTGGTCTACTTCTTTGCACTCGGTACTCGACCAGCCGCCAGTATCTTTTCCCCAGCGGTTGATATTAGGAGGAATGGTTTTTTCCGTAGCTTTTGGAGCGTGGGCAACTTTGGGAAAAATTGACCAAGTTGGTCACGCTCAGGGCAAATTAGTTCCCAAAGGTGATGTTTACAAAATTCACCCGACGGAGGGGGGGAAAATTATTAACCTCGCAATCAAAGAAGGTCAAAAAATCAAAGCAGGACAATTATTGGCGGAATTAGACCCGGCGACTGCTGCGAGCGAGGTGGAGCGTCTTGATAAAATTCTGGGCGCTTATCAGATTCAATTGGTGCAGCAGATTAGTTCGATTGAGAGAACTAAACTGGAAGCTGAAGCGAGCCAAGCTATTGCTGCTGCAGACAAGCGGGGGGCTGAAGCTGCGATCGATCGGGCTCGCGCTTCAGCGGCTACCGCCCAGTCTCAAATCGAGCAATTGCAAGCAGATGTAGTCTCTCAGCAAGCGCGCAAGCAACAGCTCAAACCTCTGGAAAAACAGGCAGAAAATCTGTTATCGCAACTGAAAATTGATGTCACTTCTCAACAAGCCAGGCGCGAGCAGGTGACACCGCTGCAAAATAAGAGTCAAGATTTGTTGGCACAATTGCAAGCAAAAGTGGGGGCTCACAAAGAGCGGATAGGGCGGCTCAAACCTTTGGTAGATGAGGGAGCGCTGTCAAAAGATGTATTGTTTCAAGCTGAGGAAGCTCTGCGAGAAAGTGAAAATGCCGTTATTAGAAGCCAGTTGGGGGAAAAAACTCAGGCTGACGATCGAGTATTTGAGGTCGAGCAAACCGTGCGCGACAGGCAAAGTGCTGCCCTCAGGAGTCAACTGTCTGATACAACTCAGGTTAAGGAAAAGCTGTTTGAAGTCGAGCAAGGTTTGCGCGATCGAACTAGCGCCATTTCTCAAGCCCAAGGTGAATTAACTCAACAATTAGCCGAAGTCGATCGACTGCAAGCAGAAGCCTCCAGCAAACAAGCCGCAGCGCGGCAAATGCAGTTAGAAAAAGAGCAAAAAATTCAGCAGTTGGAAATGGAATTAAATCAACTTAAATCCAAAATTGCCGAAACCCAAACCCTGCTCGCTCAAGCAAAAAATAAGCTCAAACAAAGATTTATCTACGCACCCGTCAGCGGAGTGATTTCCGCGCTCAACATTCACAACACCGGCGAAGTCGTGCAACCGGGTCAAACTATTGCAGAAATGACTCCGAATCAGGCTCCTCTGGTGCTGGAAGTCAGTTTGCCGAACCGAGAAGCAGGGTTTGTCAAAACCGGAATGCCAGTACAAGTCAAATTCGATGCTTTTCCCTATCAAAATTACGGTGTGATTCCGGGAAAAGTTGTATCGATTTCGCCGGATGCCAAAACAGACGAGCGATTGGGTGTTTTTTATCGTGTGGAAGTGAGTATCGATCGAGACTCAGTGAAAGCCAACAATCAAACCTGGAAACTCAAAGCTGGCCAGACAGCTACTGCGGAAATTGTCATCCGCCAGCGCAGCATAGCCGACATTTTGCTCGATCCCCTCAAGCAACTACAAAAAGGCGGCATGAGTTTGTAGAAATTAGTCATTAGTCATTAGTCATTAGTCATTAGTCATTAGTCAGTTAACAGTTAACAGTCAACAGTCAACAGTTAACAGTCAACAGTCAGCAATCAACAGTAAATAGTTAACAGTAAACAGTTAACAGTCAACTAATTTACGCAAAATAGGATAAAACTATGAATCCCCAATTTCACCATTCTGCCAATAATTCTCAAGTTGGAATCAAACCCGAACAATTGGATGAGATAATTGCAGCGATTCTGGCAGGAAAGTATTCTTGGGCTTGTTTTTTACTTTTGCGGTGCACGGGTTACAACCCTCTCGACTATATCCCTTACCGTACTTCCAACCGCTTGCTGAAGGAAAACAGTCAAACGAGGAAATCGGAAACTCAGCCGGCGCTGAGCAAAATAGCGGATTTAGATTATGTGGAAGTGGTGAGGGAGAAACGAGCCGGAGTTCGAGGGGGTGATGCCATTCAGATTGGTAGCGAGTTGCACTCAGATACCGCAGGTTTTGTAGCTGAAGTCGGCGGCCCAGGTTCAAATATCTCGGCGCTGGCGGCTGAGGTTGAAAATCAAGGATTTTTTGCTGGATTTAAGACGCGCTGGTTTAATTTGGCGGGCAAGTAAATTAGTCGATCGACCGACAACCCGATTGCGGGCGTTGGGTGTACCAATTTTTTGGTTGACTCACCGCGGGCGATCGGGTTTTCAGAGTTTTCTGCCAAAATGGCAACCCAGTTGTGCGATCGTACCTGATAATTTGTTTGCGAGCCAAAAAAGATCAACCGATCTGCAATTCATGCTGTTGAGCCGGATCAGTGTTTGTCTGTACGGGCGATCGATCCCAATACTAGAATCTGATTACAGTCTCGTTCATAGAGTATAAAACGAGGCTGGTTTTTGTGTCTGAATGCAGCCTGTCTTGGACGCACTCTTTACTTTCATCAACCGGGTTTTTCAACTTTGAGCGAGGTCTATAAGCAAGTATCTGAGTCCATTAAACTCGGTTGATGCGTTTAGGACTCGTCAAGATATCTTCTCTAGTTGGCTAGCAAAAAATCAACATATATTCATGAAGTTACATTGACATTTAAATCTTAAACAAATCTGCCAAATTGGCAACACAGCTCTAATTAGTCCAGATATATTAGGTACATCCAAACAAAACAAGGTTGCTTCAAACAACTACTCAATTAAAAGGACAAAAACCATGATTATCTCAGACTTGAACCATGTCGAAGTAGTTTCAGAATCCACCAGCGTCCTCGGCGGTTTTGACTTAGGCAACGACTACTCGAACGTGTATTTCAACGAGTATTTCAACCTGAATAAATAAGCTGTTGTGCCTTTAAATAGGGTATAATAAAAAATGAGTTTAGTCAATCTCTACAAAAATGCCAGCTAAAA
>NZ_JAUBPO010000238.1:0-3462 GCF_036700785.1 Microcoleus sp. S28C3
GAAAAATCTGTTCTCAATCCTTTTGGTTTGTCCTGGATGCTTGAATAACTGTTTCCCCGAAATATTGAGGGGATACGAAAAAACTCTATGCAATGACTCTATAAGTTGACGAGCATAAATCAACGCAACTTGTATTTTTTTGAGATTAATGCCCGATCCCCGCTAGCAATATTTAATGAGATCCGCCTACCTGTTGCGAGTGCACTCTTTTGGCGAGCAACTGTTCTTCCAAAGCAGCTATTCGATTGTAAGCTGCTGTTAGCTGAGCAGTTAGGCGCTGGATTTGAATTTCTGCGCTCAGCTCTTTTTCGATGCTTTGAGAATTCTTGTCGAAGTAGCTGTCATCTAACAGTATGTCTTTGTGTTCGAGGAGGCCGTCGAGACGGCTGTAGCTTTGATATGACGAGGTTTTGTCATTTCCTACCGTTCCAGATCTGGCGTTTCTCTGCTGCTGGGTCAGCTTCGTCTCCTGGGCTGACTCGAATAGCTTGTCATTGAGGTTTTCTATGAGTTTGTAAAGGGCCTCGACTTGTTGGGTCAATAATGTAACTTGCTGCTGGAGCGGTTCCATACAATCATCCTTTGGCTCGTAACTTATATCTTTACATATAAGGTAAAACTTTACATAACTGCGATTTATCACTAAATTATTTAATTTTTGACGTAATTGTTGTGTTCCCAATCCAGACGGTAGATTTAGGAAGCCAGCCTGAAGATAATCGATCGCCATTCGTGACTCGATTTGAGATTTGAGATTTTAGGTTTTAGATAGTCTTGGATGCAAGAACCTAGTTTTTTAACCCCCATACTTCGTTCAAACCTTCAATCAGAGTTAAAACATCAGGTTTCTGAGAGTCGGCTCGCGCAGCGTCCTATTAGATTGACTTCGCTCTAGCGAGTGCTTTCAGGATTGACAATAGTGGATTTTTAGTTATTAAGCTGTCGCGGATTTAAAAAGGATTTTTCACTTTCGACATGACTGACGTTGGGAAATACCGCTCGGTTTTGTAAAAAGCGTCATCCAGCGGCAGAGGGCAACACTCTCCTTGTTTCGTTATATTAACAAATGTAACATAGAGGCAGTCGATCGCCAACGGGGGCGAGCAAAATTGGGTCAAACTCATATGCTGCACCATTCTCGCTTAACAGGCTTTCCGGCCTGTTCCACAACAAGTGCATTTTCTTGTGGGGTGTGCAGGAGAGCCCGCCCATAGAAGGCCATCGAGGATGGTGCAAGATGTGAGGTCAAAAGAACTTTTCGGGGAGAAATCAGGCGTTAAGTTGACGGGGCTGTCGGCATCGGAAAGCTCGATCGACAAGGTAGAAGGTAAAATCAGGGCAAGAGTCAAACAGACTCACAGCGCAGCATAACCGAGTACAATGGCTCTGTGTTTGAGGAAGAAATAAGATAAATCGGCGCCAATTACCGGACTCGACAAACAATTATTTTCCGGGCTGCAGAACACACAACGATCGGTCAATATTTAGAAAAGCGGATTCACAGGTGAAACGAAGGTCTTTGCTATTGGGGGCCGCCACCCTAACTTTAAGTCAATTGGCGGCAGGGTGCGACTCCAAGCCCATTCTCAAAATTCGATCGCTCAAAAACAGTATTCCGGCCCAACTGGTAAGCAAATTTAGCCGCGATGTACAACCGTCTCCGCTTTTGCAGGTAACGCAAGAACCACAATTAAAAGAATTATTCGCCCTATTGCAGGAGTGGAAGCAGGTTCCCAAATCAAAAAATCAAGCTGACTTGGTGATGTTGGGAGATTACTGGCTGACTTTGGCAATTCGGCAAAAATTGATTCAGCCGATCGATCCTGCTAAGTTTGCTAATTGGGCACAATTGCCCGAAAGATGGCAAAAACTCGTCAGGCGCAACGATGACGGTCAATTAGATCCTAAAGGTAAAATTTGGGGCGCACCCTACCGCTGGGGAAGTACAGTAATTGCCTATCGAACAGATAAATTCAAGTCTTTGGGGTGGACTCCCACAGATTGGAATGACTTGTGGCGATCGGAATTGCGCGACCGAATTTCTTTGCCGGACAGTGCGAGAGAAGTTATCGGTTTAACATTAAAAAAACTCGGAAAATCTTACAATACGCAGCAATTAGATAAAGTCCCAAATCTAAAAAAAGAACTGGCAAATCTGCACCAACAAGTTAAACTTTATAGTTCTGATGCTTACCTGCAACCATTAACTTTAGGCGATACTTGGCTGGCAGTAGGTTCCTCTGGGGACTTGCTGCCGCTGCTGCAAACTGAAAAGGATATTGCTTTAGTAATCCCGGTTTCGGGAACTGCACTTTGGACTGATTTGTGGGTAGAACCAGCATCGGGAAATCCTGTTTCTTTAGTGGAAAAATGGATTGATTTTTGTTTGCAGCCTCGGATTGCTCCTCAATTATCTTTGCTGGCTAAGGCTAGTTCGCCGATAATTGTCGGCATGAAACCCGAGGATTTGCCGGAAGCTGTTCGCACTAATTCTGTGTTGTTGCCGGATGCTAAGATTCTTGCTGCTAGCGAGTTTCTGCTGCCGTTTGGGGATGCGGGGATCTCGCTGTATCGATCGCTCTGGCAAGAAAATCGGCAAGTAGTTAAGAGTTAAATTTGAATTTATTTACCGGGATTTTTGTGCTTAACGATTCTTACTATTTGCATCAATGCTGGAGGATATTGCATCACTATAGGTGACAATTTAAACCAACAGCAAGGCAATCTGGATAGCAAGCAAGAGTTTCCTGAACTTTGAGGTTCCAGTTTACTTCTGCTTCGCTCATGTTTACATCACAGTTTAAATAAGTTCTCATGAAAGCCTGCACGCTTACTTCTCCACCCACCTCATACCACTGACCATCAGGGGTTACAAGAGCATAAGGAACTACTTCAGGTAGCTCTACTACCTGACATGGGTAGCGAATAGGTGTTGCAGATTCTCTGGGTTCAGCTTCAATAAAGCTGTACCAATCCCATTTTCCTTGAGGATTAATAGTTGTCATTCGGTAGAAACCATATTCATCAGCCCCTGCTGAGTCATCTTCATACCAATCCAAATTGAGCTTGGCTATCTCTTCTAAATCCTCACTTGAAACCTCCATATCTTCTGCTAATTTTTGAATGCTTTCCTTCGGGAGAGTGGATAAACGTTTTACTTCTTTTTCAACTGCTGCTATATCTAAATACTCTTTGTATGGTTCAACGCCTAATTCAGAGTAGTAAGGACTAAGCAGTTTTCTTACTTTTTCTTCTGCGTTGCTTGTATCGGGAGGTAAAATAACCAATACTTTAAAATGCGCCATTTAACTTACATTTCTTACTTTGAACCCTGAGCGCTGAAGCGCAACAACAAACCCCGAGCGCTGAAGCGCAACTGCGAATCCTAAGCTGTTGCACATTTAAACTGTGATACAAGCATTACCCTTATTTTTGATTTTGCGACTCCATTTAATTATTAAT
>NZ_JAUBPO010000239.1:0-3198 GCF_036700785.1 Microcoleus sp. S28C3
ATTTTAAATCACCCTAACCTTCCTTCAGTCTTGTCTTATGGTACTCTGGCTGCTTAAAAACTGTCCGAACTATTGCTTGATAACGGGCAACTAAATCAACTTTCCCGGCGTATCCTTCCACATAATTTGGCACAACTGTCTCCACCAACTGGACATCGCTAAGTTTCTCCAGTACGGACTGAAGGCTATCACAATAGGGCTGAATTAGGCTGGAAGCAGTGGGAGATAACCCTTGCAAATAATCCTTAACCCACTGATGCAATAGTTCTCCCCGGCGACGGCTGGTTACAGCAATGCGATTTGCTTCTGCGTTCCCTACTTTCTTGCGCCAATTAGAAAGAGCAGCGACAGACTCAATCGGCTGTGTAGCCTTAAGTATTGTGGTAACTGCTGGTAGCAGAATGCCATTTTTATCTTGGTAGTCAAACCGTCCATTAGCCCTGGTTCTTTTCACGATAAGAATCTCCCAAAAATTGCTAAATTCAATTTCGCAATTTAGCTTTGGAGATATCTCTCACATTGAGGCTGACTTAGACTGACTTAGGCTGACATATCTACAATCTTCAGTTTCAGCCTGCTATTGAATAGCATTTTTGCTCCACAATAAGTAATATAAGAGCAGCCCTAACTGTGATTTAAGGGTGAATGAATCTACTGGACTCGCTTTCAGGTAATAGAGAGGTTAGTCAATGACGCTGCCACGTGACTTTTTAATGGAGATAGGTGGTAACTATGATCTTTCGCCAGAGCAAAAGGATGTTTTTGTAATCAGGTTTAGCAGCAACAAGACAGAGTTGGAGATAGCAACAGAACTCCATATCAGCAACAGTGCGCTTACCACTCGCATGAGTCACGTTTACAAAAAGTTCAGTATTAACGGTAAAGGGCCAGGTAAATATGGTCGCTTGCTCAATTTTCTGACTGCTGAATATCGTAAATGCAAAACTTCGGACTCTCCAACTTCTCATCTGTCAGAGGATGAGTTAAATGACTTGGTGCAAGAGGTGCGCCAGAATTGCCGTGAGATGATTCAAGACCAATGCGGTACAATGCGATCGCTCACGATGTCGCAACGCATTGACGTAAGTGACCTTTACACCAATGTCAATATTCTGGAAAAAATTACCAGTCATCGGCGACGCGAAATTGATGAACTGTTGCAAGACTGTAATTCAGAAAACTTCGATCGCTTTGGACTTGGCCAAGTAACTGAGACAATACCAGGACTAAAAGCGGTTGAGAAATACTCAAAATTGATGGTGCTGGGTAAGCCAGGGTCAGGAAAAACCACATTTTTGAAGCATTTAGCAATCCAGTGCGAGCGAGGTAAATTCCAAGCTAATCGCGTTCCTATTTTTATCACGCTCAAACAATTTGCAGAAACTGAAGGAAAACCTAGCTTACTGGAATACATCACCCAGATGTTTTCTGATGGTGATGTTTCTGCTGACCAAATAGCTGTCCTTTTAAAGCACGGTAAGACACTGGTTTTACTCGATGGTTTAGATGAAGTAAAACTTGAGCATAACAGCCATGTCATCAACCAAGTTCTTTATTTATCGGACAAATTTCGCACCAATCACTTTGTAATGACTTGTCGGATTGCAGCAAAAGATTATACTTTTGATAAGTTTAAAGACGTTGAAGTCGCAGATTTTGATGACAAACAGATAGCCACCTTTGCCCGAAAATGGTTTCAAGCTAAGGAACCAGCGAAAGCAGAGGAATTTATTCAACAGCTTAGGGAAAACAACCGGATTCGAGAACTGGCAACAAATCCGTTACTGCTAACGCTGTTATGTTTGGTGTTTGAAGAATCAGCCCAATTTCCCGGCTTACGTTCAGAACTTTATGAAGAAGGAGTAGATATTCTGCTGAGAAGATGGGATGAAACGCGAAACATAGAGCGAGAGCCGATTTATAAAAATTTATCATTGCAGCACAAGAAAGATTTACTCAGTCAAATTGCCTTAACAACATTTGAGCGGGGAGACTATTTCTTTAAACAGAAACAACTAGAACAGTATATTTTTAATTACATCCGCAATCTGTCCGATGCTCAAAACGGTCCGGAGGCTTTGCAACTGGATAGTGAAGCAGTGCTGAAATCAATTGAAGTCCAGCATGGTTTATTGGTAGAACGGGCGCATAAAATTTACTCGTTTTCTCACCTAACATTTCAAGAGTATTTCACAGCTAGAAAAATTGTAATTAATGGTAATTCATACGTATCAGAGCCGCAGGATTGGCAAATCATGATAGGTAAAATTACTGAAAAACCCTGGCGAGAAGTATTTTTGTTAGTGGTTGAGATGTTACCGAGTGCAGACTGTCTGTTGTTTTTAATAAAGCAGCAGATTGAGGCGCTTCTAGCGACTGATGAAAAGTTGCAGCAGTTCTTGTGTTGGGTCAATCAAAAATCTTGTTCTGTTCAACTTCCGTATAAAAGAGCAGCAGTTCGAGCATTTTACTTCGCTCTGGCTTTAGCTCCTGCCTCCAAGCCATCGCCCGATCTTGATTGCTCTCTAAACCTTGCCGTTAAATTAGATGCTTATAATTTGGAGTTTTTTGAGGAAATTTCTGAGGATTTAGAACTCGATTTTTGCCTATATGCTACTCTCGCTCAAGCCATTGACGACTGTATCGATCCTGATTTTGTTACCCCTGACGTTGAGTTTGATTTTAATCTGTGGCAATCATTACAACAACTTGAAGCGGAACTGCCTGATTGGAAAGATAGTCTTTCATTTGATAAGTGGCAAGCAGAAAATGGTCAACTTTGGACTGAAAAATTCAGAAATTTGATTATAAAGTATCGGAATATTGGTCATAACTGGCAGTTTAACGACTCACAAAAACAACTATTGCAGCAGTATTATGAGGCAAATGAGTTGCTCATAGACTGTCTAAATAGCGGTGGTAATGTATCTCCTGAAGTGCGCGAAGAGATTGAAGAAACATTGTTGTTACCAAAATATGAAGTTAAAAAGTAGAAGTAAAAGCACCGAATCTCGTCCGTCTGTTGAGAAGATCTTCCAGATCGGTCGATTAAGTCAACCAAGACAAGCGAATGCAACTAATCTGCTTGAAGGCGATCGCAATTAAAACCAAACAGAATCTAAGGAATGAAAATTTAATAACACAAGCAAGGTAGAATAAACAAATGAGTGAATATCAATGTACTTGACATTTCATTTT
>NZ_JAUBPO010000240.1:0-3110 GCF_036700785.1 Microcoleus sp. S28C3
TATGTATGACTGTACTTTAAGCCTTGGATAGCTTTCCTCGCCACTCACCCCAAAAAACTGTCCGGACTGTTGTTTTGGATTCGCGATCGCTTTGAGTAAGGTTTGTGCGACCATTGGCGAGTGGAAGTCACAAATTGTTCTCCTGCTATGTTTTCCATCCTTGCAACCTCTCCAAAACGCTTGGCTGTTAGTTGAAGTGTGGATGGAAATCTTGTACTCTTGCAGCATCGATTCAAGCCAATCTAAGTCTTGTTTTCTGTCGTTTGAGAGCGAATCGTTGGGCTGGTACTTGTTCCAAGCGCGGGCAAAAGCATTTAGCGACTTTTGAAAATCTGCCAAAAAACAGTCTAACAGGGTTTGATACTTTGACGATGGTGAAAGTCGGCTGCGGTTTGAAAGAGTGTGAGTTTGTGGCATAACTGTCAACATAAGCAAAACTTGGTTTTAGTTGGCTTTTTTCGATTTCATCTCCTGTCTCCAACCTATCAACTGCCAAGCTTGAGCGAGTTCTACCTAAAAGCTGATTTCTCATTCACTGTCGCAAAGCTAATTTCTCATTCACTGCCACTGTGGGTTAGAATTGTTATTAGCGCGACTTTTATTTTTACATAAATAATTGTGCCGTCCCGCGCGCGATCGCCTGCATCAGACCGATCGCCAAAAAATAATGTCCTCTCGATTAACAGGGCATCCGTCACAAAAACTTAAACTTTGCCTCTGAACAGCCAGCGCAGAAATAATATCAAGCCCTGCACGCAGCGCGATCGCGCGTTAAGCTAGAAACAAACCCAAATAACAATCGCAGGACTGGACGCAACTGGCATACTAAAATCAAGTTGTAGGGTGCGTCAGGTAAATCGATCGAACGATTATTGAGGGTTTAGATATCTGACGCACCTTACTAATTGTGACAATTGCGCCTAGTCCTGAATAAGTTTTTAGGAGTCCGGTTGTACAATGACTTGCACCAAGAATGCTTCTTAGTCTTACAAAACAAACGCAGAAGACATCCGAAGACCGAAGTATGAAGGCAGAAGCTAGAAGCCGGATATTTAACTGATCATAAGTGTCTTCTCACTTCTGCCTGTGAAGGGGCACAACCATCACCTTCAATGGCTAAAATTATTGTCTAGACTCCGGTTGTAGCGATTAGGTGGATGCGCTATCGCCCTTACTTTTTCTAATCTGCTAAGAGAGATTCTAGCTCTGTTAGGATTTTTTGGAGGCGCTTCTGCTTCTTTGGATCGCTCCAAGCTTTGGACTTGTTCGCTTTTGTTAAAGCTCCCTTTATTTGGGTTTTCAGATTCTCTTCCGGTTCTTGTCCCGAAGTACCTGCCTTTAAATCCGCGATGCGTTCTTTAATCTGAGTTAAAGATAGACCTTCAGCGATCGCGGCTTCTAGAAGCGACTTTCTTGCCTGCTCGTCTTTAACTTTGGCGATCGCTCGCGCCTTGGTGTACTCGATCTGACCCCGGCGCAGGGCTTCTTGGATGTCTGTCGGCAGCTTCAGCAGTCCCAGTCTGTTGCTGACGAAAGACTCCCACGACATCCGCCCCAATTCGCTAAAAACCTTGATGACTATCTGCGTTTCATGATGAATGATAACGTTATCATTCATCCTCTGTACGTCATTTTGCATCCGGTAGAGCAGCCGCACCACCTCTTCTAGATCGTATTCAAGATGATGGGAGAGCAGTTGCAAGATACCCTCCGTTTCTTCGACTGGGTTGAGGTCTTCCCGCTGGAGGTTCTCAACTAATGCGACGCGCAGAGCTTGCTGTTGGGTCAAGTCCCGAACGATCGCAGGGACTTCTGTCAATCCCACTTCTCTAGCAGCTCTATACCGCCTTTCGCCAGCTACTAGCTCGTATTTATCCTCTCCCAAAGGACGAACTAATAAAGGTTGGAGAATTCCATCAGTTTTTACTGACTCAACCAAAGCCTGCATTGCTTGGGAGTCGAAGTATCGGCGAGGTTGAGAGGATGGAAGCTTTATAGACTCAATCGAGAGCAGTTTTTCTGCCGTTGGTTCTGCTACTTCATCATCTCCAAACAAAACGCTCAAATTTGCCTTACCTTTATAGGGCTGGTCATTCTTACTTGACATTGAGTTTCTCCATCTTGGCTGCTAGCTGGTCTAATATTTTGACAACGGGATTTTTAGGTTCGTAAACAGCAAGCGGGACTTGTTTCTCGGAAGCATCCGCAAAAGCAGTTATGCGCGGGATGGGAGTGTAAACGGGGCCGAAGGTCGTAAACTGTTCGCTCATAGCCTTGAGAGTCCGCTTGTCCTGAGAGTTGGCAGCAGCATAGCGGGAGGGAACAAAACCAGCTATCTGCAAAGAGCGGTTTCCTTTCTTTCTGATTCTCGCTACTGTTTGCAACAGGAGGTTGGTGCCCTCAAAGGCTTTATAGTGAGTCTCAACGGGAACTAAGACGTGAGTAGCGGCTACCAGGCTGATGTAGCTGAGCAACCCTAAACTGGGAGGGCAATCTATGAGGATGAAGTCGTAGTTGTTTTGAATTGGGGCGATCGCATCCTTGAGGCGAACTTCCCGAAAATCCATGTTAACCAGTTGAATTTCAGCCGCGCTAAGGTTGATGTTGGTAGGAGCCAAATCCATACCGTGAATGCCCGTGTGGATGGACATAGGTTCCTCATTGACAATGGCATCAAACACAGTTTTATCCAAATTCTGAGAGTCAACCCCCATGAAGAGCGTTAGAGAACCTTGAGGATCGATATCGATAAGAAGAACCTTGCGGCCTCGCTTAGAGAGGTGGTAGCCGAGATTGAGCGCGATCGTGGTTTTCCCCACACCACCGGCTTGGTTGAACAGCGAGATTATCTTTGTCATGACTTGCCCTCCGGTAACGTGCCACCATAGTTCCCATCTTGCGTGCAAAAGGAGGCGGCGGTTAAAACTGTAAGCATATTTGCACTCTTGTTGAAGTGTGGGAATGTCTGCGCTTTAGGCATGAACCGTCACTATCCCCAGACCGTTTTGTAGAAAAACTATAGTTATACTCTCATATAGAACCCATTTGAGATCTTTTTAGGGGGTAACTGGAGCAGCAAGTCGTTTGAGCATCAATCTGATAAAACAAAG
>NZ_JAUBPO010000241.1:0-3087 GCF_036700785.1 Microcoleus sp. S28C3
GGGAACTGGATGTTACCACAGGGAAAATCAAAGCACCCACAGTGTTTAAGCCAGATGTCATGGCAGCTTACAGCCACATCCTCTCTCTCTTCTCACCTGCGACCAGCTATAGCGTAGGGTCCTATCCACACTCACTATATCCAAGCTTAGATAGACAAGTCTCAGTTGCAATAGGGGACTTCAATAACGATACTTTCTCCGACTTAGCTGTGACGAATTCTGACTCCAACATCGTCTCAATTTTGCTGGGAGATGGTACAGGTAGTTTTGGTATTCCGAGCAACTATAGCGCTGGGTCATCTCCACACTCAGTTGCAGTGGGGGACTTCAATAACGATACGTTCTCCGACTTGGTTTTGGTGAATAATGGCGCCAACAACGTCTCAATTTTGCTGGGAGATGGTACAGGTAGTTTTGGTACTACTACCAACTATACTGCTACCAACTATAGCGCAGGGTCACATCCCCGTTCAGTTGCAATAGGGGACTTCAATAACGATACCTTCCCGGACTTGGCTGTGGCGAATAGTTACTCCAACAACGTCTCAATTTTGCTGGGAGATGGTACAGGTAGCTTTGGTACTCCGAGCAACTATAGCGCTGGGTCATCTCCACAATCAGTTGCAATAGGGGACTTCAATAACGATACCTTCCCAGACTTGGCTGTGGCGAATAATTACTCCAACAACGTCTCAATTTTGCTGGGAGATGGTACGGGTAGCTTTGGTACTCCGAGCAACTATAGCACTGGGTACCGTCCCCATTCAGTTGCAATAGGGGACTTCAATAACGATACCTTCTCCGACTTGGTTGTGACAGATACTAATAGCTCCAACAACGTCTCAATTTTGCTGGGAAATGGTACGGGTAGCTTTGGTACTGCTGCCAATTTTACCGCAGGGTACAGTCCCGGTTCAGTTGCAATAGGGGACTTCAATAACGATACCTTCTCCGACTTGGCTGTGGCGAATAATTTCTTCTTCAGCGCTTACTCGAACAAGGTCTCAATTTTGCTGGGAGATGGTACGGGTAGCTTTGGTACTCCGAGCAACTATAGCGCTGAGTACAGTACCGATTCAGTTGCAATAGGCGACTTCAATAACGATACCTTCTCCGACTTGGCTGTGGCGAGTGTTAGCTCCAACAAAGTCTCAATTCTGCTTGGCAGCACATCTGTTGACGTAAATTTCGGGACTCCCACCTACAGGGAAAATGAAGCAACCCAAGATACAGCAATTAATATTCCTGTCACTCTCAGCAAGGCTCCACTGATTGACGTAACCGTACCAATTGTCATCAACCCCAACAGTACCGCTACTCAAGGTGCTGACCAAGATTATACCCTTTCCACTACTGTTACATTCCCCGCAGGTGCTTCCGGTACTGCCCTTACTCAGAATATTGCAGTCACCATCAAACCTGACAACCTCCCTGAGAACGATGAAACAGTCATTTTAGGCTTTGGCCCGATCGCAGGTGCCGTTGCAGGTACAATCCCTGAAACCACACTGACTATTGGAAAACCAGCACCTAACTTGGAATGGTTCAAGCAATTCGGCACACCTATTTACAATAGCTTCAGGAGCACAGCATTTGACAGTGCAGGCAATCTCTATCTGACAGGAGATAGCTATAACCCTTCGAGTGGAACGAATAATTGGGTAGCCAAATATGACAGCAGTGGCAGTCAGTTGTTGCTCAAGCAGTTAGTAGAGATTGGCAGTGAAGATCCAATAGAGAAGAGTGTAGTGGATAGTGCTGGTAATCTCTACCTGATAGGGCATTTTCACGACGTTTGGGTAGCTAAGTATGACAGCATTGGCAGCCTGTTGTGGCTTAAGCAGTTCGTCAGTAACTCCCCCAGAACTTCTGATCTTCAAGACTATTCTTCAGACCTAGCAGTGGATAGTGCTGGCAATGTCTACATTTCAGGAACAAGGTCCCTTGATACCCGTTCAGGTCAAACATTTTCAAAGGCCTGGGTAGCCAAGTATGACCACAGCGGCAATCAGTTGTGGTCGAAGGAGGATGTCAATTCTGACACCCAGGACCAATCCTATGGCATAAAAGTGGACAGCAGTGGCAATGTCTACCTGACGGGCATAAACTATAACTTGTCAAAAGGTTATCGATCGGATTTGGACACCTGGGCAGCTAAGTATGACAGCAATGGCAATCAGTTGTGGCTGAATCAATTCGGGACTACTGACGTTGACTTGGCAGCAACAAAAGTGTTAGCAGCACTCGATAGCGGTGGCAATCTCTACCTCACGCGACAAACCCAGAGCAGTTTGGGAGGCCCCAATGCAGGGGGTCTAGATATTGTGACAACTAAGTACGATAGCAATGGCAACCAGTTGTGGCTGAAGCAATTCGGGACTGCTGATTCTGACTCCCCCTCAGAGTTAGCAATCGATAGCGCTGGCAATCTCTACCTGATCGGAGAAACCAAGGACCTAAATTCAGTGCGTCTGGATACTTGGGCAACTAAGTACGACAGCAATGGCAACCAGTTGTGGCTCAAGCAATTCCTGACTACCAACTCTAACTTCCTCTCAGACTCCGTCTCAGACTCAGCAGTTGATAGCGCTGGCAATGTCTACCTGATGGGAGAAACTAACGGCTCTTTGGTAGGCCAAAATGCAGGTGGTCGAGATATTTGGGCAACTAAGTACGACAGCAATGGCAACCAGTTGTGGCTGAAGCAATTCGGGACTGCTAACTTTGAATTAGCCTCAGAGTTAGCACTCGATAGCGCTGGCAAGGTCTACCTGATGGGAGAAACCAGTAGAGATATTTGGGTTGCTAAACTCGGCACAATCACAGAGGCAGTCACACCAACTCCTACGACAACACCCACGCCATCTGTCACGCCAACGCCCAATCCGACATCAACACCAACGCCATCTGTCACGCCAACGCCCACTCCTACGACAACACCAACGCCATCTGTCACGCCAACGCCCACTCCTACGACAACACCAACGCCATCTGTCACGCCAGCGCCCACTCCGACATCAACACCAACGCCATCTGTCACACCGACACCAACGCAGAACTCTTCTCCAATTATCGGTACTGATGGCG
>NZ_JAUBPO010000242.1:0-3065 GCF_036700785.1 Microcoleus sp. S28C3
TAAGGTCTATGAAATTCAAATTCAAGCTGCTCAAGCCCAACATCAATTTCTAGAGGCCGTACAGATTGCCCTCAAGAGTGTGGAACGTTTGGGAAACAAGCTTCCGGAGCAACCCAGTCAATCGGATGTTACGCGGGCATTTGAGGCTACTAAATCCATCTTGGCTGGAAGGCAACCGCTGGACTTAATAACTCTGCCTCAGATGAGAGATCCTAACAAGTTAGCAGTTGTACGGATTCTTACCGCTGTTTCTGCTGCTGCCTTTGTTGCCACTCCAGCGCTGTTACCGTTTATTGTCCTAGAACAGGTCAATTTATCCGTTCAATATGGCAATAGTTCATTTTCTGCAAATGGGTATGCCTACTATGGGCTGATGCTTTGTGGGGTGGTAGGAGACGTTGACTGTGGCTATCAGTTCGCACAACTAGCATTGAAGTTGCTCGAACATTTTAATGCTAAAGAACTGAAATCGAGAGTCTATGTTGCAATTCACTGTAGCGTGTGGCATTGGAAAGAGCCGCTCAAGAACTCCTTAGCGTTTCTCCGGGAAGGCTATGAAGTTGGATTGGAAACGGGAGATTTAGAATCGGCTGCCATTTGCGGATTCACTTACATCTCATACTGTTGGTTTATCGGTCGAGAACTAAACGATCTCAGCCGGGAGAGCGCTGCTTTCCGAGAGCAACTCAAACTCCTCAACCAAGAAGGACTTACCAGCCATCTGACGGTTTTTCAGCAAGCAATTTTGAATCTGGTAGGCAATTGTGCCGAACCTTGGCAGCTTAGTGGAGATGCCTTCGTGCGCCAGGAAATCGTGCCAGCCCTCAAGCGATCGGGCGATCTAACTGCGCTGTACTATTTCTATGCCAGCGAACTGAATCTGTGTTACCTGTTTGGCAAGTTTGAGTTGGCGGTGGAAGCCGCGCTCTTTGCGGAAAATTATATAGGTAACGCGACAGGCTTATTCATTGTTGCGATCTGCTACACGTACGATTCTCTAGCTCATCTGGCACTCTATTCTCAGGTTTCCGAGGCACAACAGCAACGCATTCTGGATCGGGTGGCTAAAAACCAAGAAAAAATGAAAACTTGGGCTGACCACGATCCAGCCAATTACCTGCACAAATTTTATTTAGTTGAAGCCGAACGATACCGAGTATTAGGGTACAAATCAGAAGCATTGGAATGCTACGATCGCGCGATCGCTGGAGCGACAAAGAATGAATACTTACAAGAAGTTGCCCTGGCAAACGAATTAGCAGCCAAATTCTATTTAGAGTGGGGAAAAACCCGCGTTGCTAGAGACTACCTGCACGATGCTTACTATAGCTACGCTCGTTGGGGAGCCGCAGCTAAGGTGAGGGAGCTGGAGCAATCCTATCCTGAAGTCTTAGCGTTAATTTTGCAACCGGATGAATTACAGCTTACATCAGAAATAACGCTCCCTGAAAGGAATACCATTTCATCCCATACGATTAGCAAATCATCAACATCCAGCAGCTGCAGCATATCTGCTGTATTAGATATAAAAACTGTTCTCAAAGCTTCCCAAACCCTCTCTAGCGAAATTCATCTAGAGCGATTACTCTCGACGCTGCTGCAAGTGGTAATTGAAAATGCCGGCGCTGACAAATCTGCCTTGTTATTGCTCAAAGGGAATAAATTAATCGTTGAAGCAATGACTACATTCGCTTCCTGCTCGACTGTGCTGCTATCAATTCCGCTTGAGGAAAGTCAGGAGCTTCCTATTACGCTAATCAACAGCGTTAAACGTACCTTACAACCATCGCTGATTAGTAATGCAACAACTGATTCTTCGCTGATGGCAGATCCTTACATCATCCGCCGGCAGCCCAAGAGCCTGTTGTGTGCGCCGATTCTCCATCAGGGAAAACTGTTAGGCGTACTCTATCTGGAGAACAACCTTGCTATCGGCGCTTTTACCAGCGATCGCGTCGCGATCCTCAACATCCTGTGTTCGCAAGCTGCAATTTCCTTACAGAACGCCCGACTGTATCAGCAATCCCAGGAATATGCCCAAAAACTAGAGCTTTATCTTCACGATCTCAAACAGATGCAGTTGCAACTGGTGCAGAGTGAGAAAATGTCTGCTCTCGGCAATCTGGTGGCAGGGGTAGCCCACGAAATTAACAATCCCTTAGGCTTTATTGCCGGCAACTTACAACCGGCTCAGGAATACGTACAAAATCTGTTGGAGCTAATCGATCTCTATCTAGATCATTTTCCCAAGCCGGGAGCCAAAATTGAAGAAAAAATCGAGGCCATAGACTTAGAGTATTTGCGAGAAGATTTGCCCGAACTGATTAAATCCATGAATGAGGGTGCCGATCGCATTCGCGATATCAGTACGAGTTTGAGAACTTTTTCGAGGGCAGATACCTATCGCCCGGTTCCTTTTAATATTCACGACGGACTTGACAGCACTCTCTTGATTCTCAAGCACCGTTTAAAAGCCAGCGAGCGCCGGCCTGCTATTGAAGTGGTGAAAGAGTATGGCAAGCTGCCTCTAGTGGACTGTTTCCCCGGACAGTTGAATCAGGTTTTTATGAATATTTTGGCTAATGCGATTGATGCGCTGGAAGAATCAAGTAAGGAACGTAGCTTTAGTGAACTTAAAGCGAATCCTAACCAAATCACGATCCGAACTGCTACGGACAAAGAAGGCAAACGGGTCTTGATTTGGATTAAAGACAATGGAGTAGGGATGTCGGATGAAGTGAAGCAAAAAATATTCGATCACTTATTTACCACCAAATCTGTAGGTCAAGGAACGGGATTGGGATTGGCGATCGCCCGCCAAATTGTAGTAGAAAAACATATGGGGGAGCTGGAGGTAAACTCTGCACTGCATCAAGGAACTGAATTTGTAATTTTGTTGCCGGTGAAAGGGTGAGGTCGAAGTGCTATCACCGTTCAACCTCGCAGATCGAAATCCAGATTAACTGTTAAAAATCAATATTGAAGATGAGGATAGCCCACAATGAATGCACCCGTAAATTTGATCGATACCATTCCCGGCTACCGTCTGACGGAGCAACTGTACA
>NZ_JAUBPO010000243.1:0-3055 GCF_036700785.1 Microcoleus sp. S28C3
TGTGTCCTATTCTATGACACTGTGTGTACCCCGTTTCATTTATTTTCCTCTGCTACCCCTACTTATTGAGCCGATACTAGTTTTATCTAATGAACAAGTGCGTTTCCCAAAAATATTTGACACTAAATCGAAAAATAGATCTAAATTTTACATTTGAACAATGCGCCGTACAGACAGTTCAGTCCATTCCAACTATTCATAATGAAGAAAGTTTTGAATTTGGTTGTCTACAACTGTCAATAGAATTTGAACTCAAGGACTATGAATCATTGGTCGATGCCCCAATATTTGTTCGTCCAAAATATTTAAGCTTGTTAGGTATTATCTCGTTTCTAGTAAGCGAGCTATTTACGGTTTTCAAAACAGCTCCATTTTCAACAGCTAGTGCCGATATATTATTAGACGAGCTAAAAGTTGGACAACAAAACAGACTGATAATAGATGATGTTGATTTAACAGATAATCTCAATGAATTTCTCGACAACTTAGAAAAGTTAAAAGAACATGAAAAAAGCTTGTTTTTCTCCTTATTAGATAGATGGAGAAAGGCTAGGTATATGGAAGAGGAATCTGATAAGAGATTTCTTTATGAAGATGAGGCGACATTATCTTACTTCCATGTCTTAGAGCTTCTTGGTGATGTATATTCAAAAGTTCTTTTAATGAAAGCTAATGATCTGATTAAAGATTTTAGCAATGCATTTAATTCAAGCATTTTATCTTTGCATGTGAATGCATTAGAAAGTGAGAATAATGCTAAATCCAAACTCCTGGCAGGAATATTAATTAAAGATATTTCCGTAACCTCAAAAATTTTGTTCTTTTTGAAGCATTTTAAACTATATGATAATAGGATAGCATTTTGGATAAGAAATCTTGTAGAAGCTAGAAACAGCGTTGCACATGGAAGACGGGTGCATTACGAAAAGGCTATCTTTCCAGTCAAACCTTTTTTCCCTTTGATATCAAACAATCTCTACCCTTTGGAGTTTTTAAGGATTTTAACTGCCAAAGCAATTTCATCCCATATCGGTATTTCTCTATATAGCAAAGAGTGGAATGAGATTAAAGATTGTCTCATAGATGATGAATTCGTGACCAAAGTCTTTTTGCAAGAAAAATTTAAGGATAAGGAAGACTTAAATAAGGATGAAGAAAGAATTGTTTTTGGAGGAGTAAACTATCATTTGCTTGCAAATAAGTTAAAGCCTGAATCATCCATAGGTTTTTATAAATTCTATCTTGACACTGAAGCTGAAAATGAAATTTTTCTTGCTTCTAATGCTGAAGCTCTAGACCAGGGCGGCAGAAATAAGTGACCAGTAAAAAAGAGGACAAAAAGGGATAAAGTGAGGGTGCGAGCATCAGCCGTAGAAAAGTCACTTAAGCCTTGGACAATCAATGCCGAATCCTAAAGCTCAACCGATTATCCTGTCTACTAGGCAACAAGCTCTGCTTGAACAGATAGCAAGCCGCACCACCAACTCCTATAACCTCGTGACAAGGACAAAGCTGATTTTAGGGGCAGCTAGAGGAGTGAACAATACAGCACTCAGTCAACAACTGCAATTACACCGAAGGCGAGTCAGGATATGGCGACAGCGATGGCTAGAGGCTCAGGAGCAACTAACAAGTGCAGAAGCCGAGGCGGTGAGTGACAAACAGTTGAGGAAAATGATTGAGAACATCTTGAGCGATGTGCCTCGTCCAGGCACGCCCAAATTCTTCGGAGTGGAACAGGTAGTACAAATTGTCGCTCTAGCCTGTGAAGACCCCAAAAAATCCCAACGCCCAGTTAGCCATTGGACACCAACCGAGTTAGCTCAAGAAGCCAAAAAGCGAGGGATTGTGGAGAAGATTTCCCCACGCAGTGTGGGGCGTTTTTTAAAAGGAAGCTACTCTACAACCCCATCATCATCGATACTGGTTAAACGCTAATCCAGAAGACCCAGTAGCTTTTAGAGCACAGGTCAAATACATCTGTTCTCTACATCTGAAGGCAAAAGAATTACTCGATAAAGGCATTCACTTGGTCAGTACCGATGAAAAGACAGGCATCCAAGCTTTGGAGAGGGCGTACCCGACTCAACCCATGAAGCTGGGAAGAGTAGAACGCATCGAATTTGAATATATTCGTCATGGAGTTGTCGCACTGATTGCCAACTGGCATATTGCCAAGGGTCAGGTAATTACGCCTACGGTTGGGACAACCCGTACAGAAGAAGATTTCTGTGAGCACATCAAAAAAACAATTGAAACTGACCCAGAAGCCGGATGGATTTTCCTAGTAGATCAACTCAATATTCATCAATCTGAATCTCTGGTACGTTTGGTTGCCCAACATTGTAAAATCCAGGGGGCTTTGGGGGTCAAAGGTGCATCAGGCATTCTCCAATCAATGGCAACACGAGCCACTTTTTTATCTGATGAGAGTCACCGTATTCGCTTTGTCTATATTCCCAAACATACTTCCTGGCTCAATCAAATTGAGTGTTGGTTCTCGATTTTGGTGCGTCGGCTACTCAAACGCAGTAGTTTCACTTCTACTGAAAACCTCCAGCACCAGATTCTCGATTTTATTGACTATTTTAACCGCACTCTGGCTAAGCCTTTTGTTTGGAAGTTTGTCGGGTTTCCTGGCATCTGATTAAGCTGGTCACTTATTTATGCCAGCGTGGTCTAGTTATATTGTTTGAGACGATCAGAGAACAGAACTTTGAGGAAGCTTTAAAGTCAGCTATTATCAATATCGATCGATTAGATTGCAATCCACATGGACGATTTAGAGATCTGCGATATTTTCTTGACTTTCATAATTTCAAGTCGCCAAAGTTGGAAATATTAATAGCTAATGAGGTAGTAAGATGAAGAAACTCAAATGCGAATGTAAAATATTCGCGATGGAAATATATTGCAAGAATGAAAGCAACGATCGACCTAATAGTTTGGGATTATGCAAAAGATATGACTGCGCACTTCTTATACCAATTCACTATGAAGGTACACTAAAATCTAGGGTAAAAGTAGAGGAAATCCAATATGGCGAACAAACTTC
>NZ_JAUBPO010000244.1:0-3033 GCF_036700785.1 Microcoleus sp. S28C3
CTTTTACCAACAAGGTATGCGGGCTGCAACCCTTATACAGTCTATCTCGTAGACCTCTTTGTCACCCCCCCAGGATAAACTAAGAATTATAGTCCATATATAATATTTCCTATGACCAACGACCGCCTGGAATCCTTCCGAACAGCCTTCCAGAATCTTCAGTTACTTCCTTTGATCACCCCAGAGCAACTGAATAAATTTCATGTGGAATATGGTACTGAGATTTTAGAAGAATTGGAGCATTTGGTTGAAGATTGCTCACAGGACAATAACAAAATTATTTTTACGGGGCATCGTGGGTCAGGCAAATCAACATTGCTGGGTCAGTTTTGCCAGCACACGCAGAATCGCTACTTTGTCGTGTTCTTTTCCATCTCTGACCTGATTGAAATGTCAGATGTGAATCATGTCAATATTTTGTTTGCTATGGCAGTACAGCTTATGGAAGCAGCAGAAGAACGCCATATCAAAATCGGTTCTCAAACAAAAAAAGCTTTTTATAAGTGGTTTAGTAAGCATACTCGAACTGAAGGAAGTTCACTTGATTCTAGCATTGAGCTAGAAACAAGTGGAGAAGCTGGTGTAAATGCTTGGTTTGTGAAATTCTTTGCTAAGTTGAAAGCAACTTTGAAGGCAAACTCTGTGATTCGTGAGGAAATTACGACTGAGTTTGCGAGACGGATTTCAGATTTGGTCGATCGCATTAACGAGATCGCTAGTGTGATTCAAGCGGCGTGCGGACAAGAAATTATGGTCGTGATTGACGATCTTGATAAACTCGATTTAGAGATAGTAGACCGTGTTTATAGAAATAATATCAGTGCGTTATTTCAGCCTCAGTTTCGGATTATTTATACAATTCCAATGGCAGCGACACGAGATATGTCGTTGCGAGAAATTATTCATAATGCTACCAATAATAAGATTCAATCCATGTGGGCGACAAAGTTGTTTCCGCGTGGAGAAGATAGAGTTCCAAATGCTTCTCCTGTCCAAGAAGCTGTAAAAGTATTTGAACAAATTCTTTACAAGCGACTTCCCAAGCATTTGATTGAGCCGGAAGCAACTCAGATGATGATCGTCAAAAGTGGTGGGGCATTGCGGGAATTTATTCGTTTGGCTAGTCAGTCCTGTGGGTTATGTTTGAGGCAGTTACGTCGCACACCTGAGAAACAAGATTTGATAATCACGTCTAAAATTTTAAAAGATGCTATTACCGAATATCGGATTAATTTAACAGAACCCCTTGGACAAAACCGTTATCAAATTCTAGTGGATGTATACCAAAATTATTTACCAAACGATGGGATGGATCAGGATTTCTTAGATTTATTGCATAACCTCTACATCCTAGAATATCGCAATGCTGATTTGTGGTTTGGAGTCCATCCAGTAGTTCAGGAAATATTGCAGAAACGTGGGTTAATCGGAGTGACGGGATAAATGCTCAACAGTGAGATCGCGGACGATCGATCGATCAATGAGGATAGTTACGATGGCCTTGTCTCTTTAATTGAAGCAAGTCAAGGTGTATTGTCATTGTTGATTGCCTCCTGTAAACCGGGAGATTTTCAAACCCAGATTATTAATCGTTACGAGGCAGAACTTGCTCCCCATGTCCCCTGTTATCGCGTGGTTTTGAATCAAAAGGAACCTAGCCTGAGAGCGGCGTTGGAGCAACTTGTCAACGATCGCCCAGAGTTAAAAGCGCCCCACGCATCAGGCGCAATTACTGTAACGGGAACGGAGGCTTTGACGGATAGCGTGTCACAAGCTGACTCTAACCATCAGTCGGAGTTAAGCCGTTTTTTCGGCTATTTGCAATGGACGCGGGAGGGGTTGCGGGAGTTTCCTTTTCCGATAGTACTTTGGGTAACACCAAATATTCTGAGTCGCTTGAGTCTGGAAGCGCCGGATTTTTGGAGTTGGCGCAGTGGCGTATTTCGATTTGTGTCCCCTGCGGTGCCAGAAACGGGTGTGGTTAACACGACTGGGGAAAGTTCTCTGCTGATTGAACCAGAGAGAAGACTGAGTTTACCCCTAGATGAACTGTTAGAACAGGTTGAAAATCTGGAGAAACAAGCTATGGAAACTCCTGCATTAGCAACCCTATACAATCGAGTTGCTAATGCTTATGCAAATCGGGTAAAGACGCGCCAAGCACAGGATTATTCACAGGAGATCGATCGGGCAATTCATTTCTTTGACAAGTCACTTGCTTTACAAGAAAAATTGAACTTACCCCAGGCGCAATCTGACACTTTGTTACAGTTAGGTGATATTTACCGTGACTTAGGATTGTGGGAACGGGTATTTGATCCCTATCAGCAGTCTTTAGAAATTGCTAGGAATTTGAAAGATCGCCTGCGAGAGGCGGCTGCTTTGGGGCGACTGGGGAATCTTTACCAACAATATCGTCAAGGCGATCGTGCGAATAACTTGGAAGAGGCGATCGCATTTTACACTGCTGCATTAACCGTCTACACCCGCGATGCCTTTCCCGAAAATTGGGCCCAGACGCAAAATAATCTAGCCACAGCTTACTTATACAGAATTAGGGGAGAGAAAGCAGAGAATATCGAACTGGCGATCGCATATTTCACTGCTGCATTATCCGTCTTCACCCGTGATACCTTTCCCGAAGAATGGGCTAGGACGCAAAATAATCTGGGAGTTGCCTACTCTAACAGAATTAGGGGAGAGAAAGCAGAGAATATCGAACTGGCGATCGCATATTTCACTGCTGCATTGTCCGTCTACACTCGCGATGCCTTTCCCCAAGATTGGGCCCAGACGCAAAATAATCTGGCAATTGCCTACAGTGACAAAATTAGGGGAGAGAAAGCAGAGAATATCGAAATGGCGATCGTATATTACACTGCTGTATTAACCGTCTACACCCGCGATGCCTTGCCCCAAGATTGGGCGATGACGCAAAATAATCTAGCCACAGCCTACTTACAGCGGTTCCCGCTGTAATTTGGTACAATAAATAATCACAAAATATCATTTTGTATTCAAAACTAATGAAAA
>NZ_JAUBPO010000245.1:0-3030 GCF_036700785.1 Microcoleus sp. S28C3
GGGAACTGGATGTTACCACAGGGAAAATCAAAGCACCCACAGTGTTTAAGCCAGATGTCATGGCAGCTTACAGCCACGTCCTCTCTCTCTTCTCACCTGCGACCAACTATAACGCAGGGTTATCTCCAGCCTCAGTTGCCATAGGGGACTTCAATAACGATACGTTCTCCGACTTGGCTGTAGCGAATAATAATAACTCCAACAACGTCTCAATTTTGCTGGGAGATGGTAAGGGTAGTTTTGGTACTGCCACCAACTATAGCGCTGGGTCATTTTCACGATCAGTTGCAGTGGGCGACTTCAATAAGGATACATTCCCCGACTTGGTTGTGACGAATAATGACTCCAACAGCGTCTCAATTTTGCTGGGAGATGGTACGGGTAGCTTTGGTACTGCTACCAGCTATAGCGCTGGGTCAAATCCCAGTTCAGTTGCAATAGGAAACTTCAATCACGATAACTTTCCCGACTTGGTTGTGACGAATCGTTACTACAAAAGCGTCTCAATTTTGCTGGGAGATGGTACGGGTAGCTTTGGTACTCCGAGCAACTATAGCGCTGGGTCAAATCCCAGTTCAGTTGCAATAGGGGACTTCAATAACGATACCTTTCTCGACTTGGTTGTGACGGATTATTTCTCCAACAGCGTCTCAATTTTGCTGGGAGATGGTACGGGTAGCTTTGGTACTGCCACCAACTATAGCGCTGGGTCATTTTCACGATCAGTTGCAGTGGGCGACTTCAATAACGATACCTCCCTCGACTTGGTTGTGACGAGTGGGATTATTGGTAATTCCAACAACGTCTCAATTTTGCTGGGGAATGGTACAGGTAGCTTTGGTACTGCCACCAACTATAGCGCTGGGTACTATCCAAACTCAGTTGCAGTTGGCGACTTCAATCACGATACCTTCCCCGACTTGGTTGTGACGGATGATTACTCCAACAGGGTCTCAATTTTACTGGGAGATGGTACGGGTAGCTTTGGTGTTGCTACTAATTATGGGGGAGAGTCAAATTCCCATTCAGTTGCAGTAGGTGACTTCAACAACGATACCTTCTCCGACTTGGCTGTGGCGAATATTGACTCCGACAACATCTCAATTCTGTTGGGCAGCACATCTGTTGATGTAAATTTCGGGACTCCCACCTACAGGGAAAATGAAGCAACCCAAGATACAGCAATTAATATTCCTGTCACTCTCAGCAAGTCTCCACTGATTGACGTAACCGTACCAATTGTCATCAACCCCAACAGTACCGCCACTCAAGGTGCTGACCAAGATTACACCCTTTCCACTACTGTTAAATTTCCCGCAGGTGCTTCCGGTACTGCCCTTACTCAGAATATTGCAGTCACCATCAAACCTGACAACATCCCTGAGAACGATGAAACAGTCATTTTAGGCTTTGGCCCGATCGCAGGTGCCGTTGTAGGTACAATCCCTGAAACCACACTGACTATTGGAAAACCAGCGCCTAGCTTTGAATGGCTCAAGCAATTCGGCACACCCAATGACGACCGCTTCAATCGTGCAGCACTTGACAGTGCAGGCAATGTCTATCTGACAGGAGACACCTATGACCCGTTGGGCGGCACCAATCCAAGTACAAATGCCTGGGTAGCCAAATATGACAGCAGTGGCAGTCAGTTGTGGCTCAAGCAGTTAGAGAATGGCAATTATCCCAGCAAAGTGACAGTGAATAGCGCTGGCAATGTCTACCTGACGGGACAAACCAGCGGCGATTTGGGAGGCCCTAATGCAGGCGGTCTAGATACTTGGGCAACTAAGTACGACAGCAATGGCAACCAGTTGTGGCTGAAGCAATTCGGGACTGCTGACTCTGACTCCCCCTCAGACTTAGCACTCGATAGCGATGGTAATCTCTACATTTCAGGAACAAGCACCACTGGAACTCTCGGTAGCGGTTCTAGAGGCTCCGTCAGACCCTGGGTAGCCAAGTATGACGACAGCGGCAACCAGTTGTGGTTGAAGAATGTCAATGCTGACGGCGACAGCAGCTCCTATGGCATAAAAGTGGACAGCAGCGGCAATGTCTATCTGACGGGCACAAGCTCTAAATTTGGAGTCTATGCACTGAAGACCTGGGCAGCCAACTATGACAGCAATGGCAATCAGTTGTGGTTGAAGCAATTCGAGACTGCTGACTCTGACTCCCCCGCAGAGTTAGCAGTTGATAGCGCTGGCAATCTCTACCTGACGGGATCAACCAACGGCGCTTTGGGAAGTCCCAAAGCAGACAGTCAAGATATTTGGGTAGCCAAGTATGACAGCAATGGCAATCAGTTGTGGCTGAAGCAATTTGGGACGGCTGACTCTGACTCCCCCTCAGACTTAGCACTCGATAGCGTTGGCAATGTTTATCTGACGGGCGAAAACTATAACTCTTCAAAAGGCTATCCAGCGGGTGTTGGCACCTGGGCAGCCAAGTATGACAGCAATGGCAATCAGTTGTGGCTGAAGCAATTTGGGAATGCTGAGTCTGAATACCGCTCAAACTTAGCAGTTGATAGCGCTGGCAATGTCTACCTGACGGGACAAACCAACACCGCTTTTGGAGGCACGAATGCAGGCGGTCTAGATATTTGGGCAACTAAGTACGACAGCAATGGCAACCAGTTGTGGCTCAAGCAATTCGGGACTGCTAACTCTGACTCCTCCTCAGAGTTAGCACTCGATAGCGATGGCAATGTCTACCTGGCGGGAGAAACTAACGGCGCTTTGGGAGGCACCAATGCAGGCGGTCAAGATATTTGGGTTGCTAAACTCGGCACAATCGCAGAGGTAGTCACACCAACGCCCACTCCGACGACAACACCCACGCCATCTGTCACGCCAACGCCCACTCCGACGACAACACCCACGCCATCTGTCACGCCAACGCCCACTCCCACATCAACACCCACGCCATTTGTCACGCCAACGCCCAATCCGACATCAACACCAACGCCATCTGTCACACCGACACCAACGCAGAACTCTTCTCCAATTATCGGTACTGATGGCG
>NZ_JAUBPO010000246.1:0-2980 GCF_036700785.1 Microcoleus sp. S28C3
TTTTATGTATGACTGTACTTTAAGCCTTGGATAGCTTTCCTCGCCACTCACCCCAAAAAACTGTCCGGACTGTTGTGAATAAATGGAACAAACGGGAAGCGGAATTAGTAGCAACAGATCCCGATCGAGTGCCACCTTTAGCAGCACTGCCGAACCCCCAGAATGCAGTTTTGGGGTCGCTGCAAGGGGCAGAATTCGAGCGAGTTGCGGCGGAAGCGGCGCGCACTGTTCCTCCCCGGGAACACGGCGGCAATTGCGATATTAAGAACCTGTCGCGCGGTTCGAGAATTTACTTCCCGGTGTATGTCGAAGGCGCGAAACTTTCGATGGGAGATATTCACTTTTCTCAAGGAGACGGGGAGATTTCATTCTGCGGGGCAATTGAAATGTCGGGGTACATAGACCTCCACGTTGATATTATCAAAGGTGGCATGGATAAATACGCAATGGTCAACCCAATTTTCAAACCCGGGCCGGTGGAACCCCGCTATTCTGAGTACCTCGTTTTTGAAGGGATTTCTGTTGATGAATTTACGGGTCAGCAGTATTATATGGATGCCCACGTTGCTTATCGACGAGCTTGTTTGAATGCGATCGAATATTTGAAAAAGTTTGGTTTTACCGGAGAACAAGCGTATTTGCTATTAAGTTGTGCTCCGGTTGAGGGTCGCATCAGTGGCATTGTGGATATTCCCAATGCTTGCTGCACTATTGCTTTACCGACAGAAATTTTCCAGATGGATATTCTGCCGTCTTAATTACAGGATTTACGCACAGACTAGCTTTTGTAGGGTGCGCCGAAGTGCACCTTACCCTCACAAATAGTCTAAAAATTGCTTTCTTGCGTAAGCCCTCAATTAGTAGGGCGGGTGCTGCCCGCAGCCTACTCCTTGCGTCTCAAATCTACAATCAAAAATTATTGATATGCCTCTTTACGATTTTAAGTGTGAAACTTGCGGCATTTTTGATAAGTGGCGCCCTCTTGCAGAATCAGATACACCGGTGCTTTGCCCGAGTTGCGAAACTGTTGCTAAACGCCTCTTTTCGCCGCCGATGATTCTAACTGGAAAGCTGCGGTTGAAAGGTCAAGAAAATCGGGAACCGCAGGTAGTTAAGCGTTCTGAGGAACCTAAACCGCAGCGGAATCGCGAACACCGAGGGGGACGACCTTGGATGATCGGTCACTGATCCAGTCCGACCGTCAGGCAGGGGTTGAAACCCCTGCCTCGCAGCTCGCATTCGTATAAAAAAGCAGCAAAAAAGGTCAAAAACTATGTCACAATATTTTAACTATTTTGTACTTATTTTTTTGCTAAAATCACACAGTCATCAAGTGCATAATGGGAGTCATAATGTAACTTAAAGTGCTGGCGAAAAAGTGGACTGATAAATTCATTGAGAGGTAAAGTTTCTCTAGCAAATTTTGGATTATTAGGATGGGATTTCCTCCTATCAGTTGAACTTAAATATTTATACCAAACTAATTTTAAGCCCAGTTTATCGACAAATTGTTGTACTACATACATACCTCCTCTTGGTAATCATCAACTCGACGAACATTGTAGGGTATTAGTAACAACTTCTTTTCTTGAATAATTAGCAAAGCTTAACCCAAATCATTCAGGCTGTTTGTAAATATATCATTGTAAATGTGAAGGATTTTTTTTCTCCTCTCCTCATCGTTAAAAAAATAGTGAGAAATTACTATAAAATCAAACCATTCTTTCGGCAGTCTTTTAGATTAATTTGCCCCATCAAAGATACTAGAATGGCTTTTTTCCGTGAGGCTATGAATGCCCATTTTTGTGACTTGACTATGCCTGAGATCATTCCTCTCTTTCAGACCTGAATCCTGACATATCCGTGATGTCAGCCACGGCGAATATGCTGCTCGCATTCACACGGCTGGGGTTGTTCAATGTTGGCAATCGCAGGCAATTTTGCCTTCAATTTGTATCGCGATCGGAGCTTTCAAAATATGGCTCAATATCAAAGTTGGGCGTTGCACAATTAAGAGATGATTTATGCTACCATAGGAACAGTCCCATATTTTAGATAACACAAAAGCAAGCCAATTGATAGTTTGAGCATTTCTTCAGAATTAGAATAGCAAAGAGTTCGTCGATGAAGTCTGGCTTGCGGAATGTCGCTCGTCGAGTATTCTCTCCCTCAACTCGTGTCATATACGTTTTCGAGATAATTCCGTCGCAATCGTTAATATATTTGTCATAAACACAGTAGCCATCAGTCACAGAAAAAAACATTTTCATCCCCTAACTATTTTCCACAAATGCTTAAATGTCTCGGCACTTATGTCTCCTAAAACGAACGCTAAAATACCTGTAACTCCCTTTTTTAAAGCCGTCCACAACCAAGCCATATTTTTTTTGATCTGCCAAAGTTGGAAGTTCATCTAACCCGTGCTACTTTGGGAATTTCTTCATGATCCGGAGCATCAGGTAAAGAAAAGCCCACTTGTTTAACCCAGTTAATAACTGTATTATGATTAACTCCACTTATTCTTTCAATAGCCAGAATTTCCTGACAATTGACGTACATTGTCAAGCATTGCTCCTTAATTGACTTTTATTTTTTCGGACAAAATTCAACTAATTGCTTTCCGCAGTCACGGCACAAGTAGTTTTGTTTGCCGCGACGGTGGCCATTTTTACAGACTTTGTTTGATAGAAGCGTGAATGCAAATCTTTCCTCTATTATGCAACGCCCAAAGTTGAGCTGGTTTTAATTCCAACATACTAAAGGCTGGTTTAGAATGAAATGTGCTGGCAACTATTACCTTCGGTACGATGCGCCCTCACTGCTATTCAAGGTAGCTTCTAATAAGGGTTAGTAAGGAGTACCAGCAATGCAACTTAAACCAATAGACCAACAAGTTGTCGCCGTGACACTGTTCTCTTAAGGAGTGAGATATTGAAACCCCCGAAAGGTGAGGAGTTCAGAGATAGCGAGGGGACGAGAG
>NZ_JAUBPO010000008.1:0-93379 GCF_036700785.1 Microcoleus sp. S28C3
CTCAAATTCGCTCGCTGGCGCTGACTGATGATGTAGTTGAATTTATGGCGCTTCAGTTGCAGAAGTTGCCCGCACCGGCTCAAACAGTGCTGAAACTTGCCGCCTGCATTGGCAACGAGTTTGACTTAGCAACCCTGGCGATCGTTGACGAAAAATCACAAGCAGAGACTGCTTCAAACTTATGGAAAGCATTACAAGAGGGATTGGTTTTACCCACCAGTGAGGTTTATAAGTTTTTTCAGGAAAAGTCTCAATTGAGGGTACAAAATCCTTCTAGCTCGGAGCTTCTCGAATCTGACTCGTGTTCTTACAAATTCTTGCACGATCGCGTCCAGCAAGCAGCTTATTCCCTGATTCCCGACGAGCAAAAACAAATTGCTCACTTAAAAATCGGGCAACTATTACTAACTCATACGTCCGCTGCCGAAACAGAAGAAAAACTGTTTGAGATCGTCAACCAACTAAATATCGGCAAATCCCTGATTGTCGAGCCATCGCAGCAAATAGAACTCGCACAACTCAATCTCAAAGCCGGACAAAAAGCCAGAGCAGCAACGGCCTATACAGCCGCATTTGAGTATTGCACGACAGGCATCGCCTTGTTAGCTGAAGATAGCTGGCAAACCCAGTACGAAATAACCCTAGCCCTCTACGAAGCTGCCACTGAAGCAGCTTACCTCAGCGGCAATTTCGAGCAGATGAAACAATTGGCGGCAGTCATTGCAGAACGCTCTAGAACTCTGTTGGATACGATTAAGGTCTATGAAATTCAAATTCAAGCTGCTCAAGCCCAACATCAATTTCTAGAGGCCGTACAGATTGCCCTCAAGATTGTGGAGGGTCTAGGAACCAGTCTTCCAGAGCAACCCAGTCAATTAGATATTGTAAAGGCATTCGGGGCGACTAAATCCATCTTGGCTGGAAGAAAACCTCTGGACTTAATGACTCTGCCACAGATGAGAGATCCTAACAAGTTAGCAGTTGTACGGATTCTTGCCGCTGTTTCTGCTGCTGCCTTTGTTGTTACTCCAGCGCTGTTACCGTTTATTGTCCTCGAACAGGTCAATTTATCTGTTCTATATGGCAATAGTTCATTTTCTGCAATTGGTTATGCCTACTATGGACTGATACTTTGTGGCATGACAGGAGAGATTGAATTTGGGTATCAGTGTGCAAAACTAGCACTGAAGTTGCTCGAACATTTCAATGCCAAAGAACTGAAATCGAGAGTCTATGTCGGAATTTACTGCAGCGTGTGGCATTGGAAAGAGCCGCTCAAGAACTCCTTAGCGTTTCTCCGGGAAGGCTACGAAGTTGGATTGGAAACGGGAGATTTAGAATCGGCTGCCATTTGCGGATTTATTTACATCTCATACTGTTGGTTTATCGGTAGAGAACTAAGCGATCTCAGCCAAGAGAGCGCTGCTTTCCGAGAGCAACTCAGACTCCTCAACCAAGAAGGGCTTACCAGTCATTTGACGGTTTTTCAGCAAGCAATTTTGAATCTGGTAGGCAATGGTGCCGAACCTTGGCAACTGACTGGAGATGCCTTCGTGCGCCAGGAAATCCTGCCAGTCCTGGAGCGATCGGACCATCTAACTGCGCTGTACTATTTCTATGCCACCGAACTGAATCTGTGTTACCTGTTTGGCAAGTTTGAGTTGGCGGTGGAAGCAGCAATTGCCGCCGAAAATTATATAGGTGGGGCTACAGGCTTATTCATCGTTCCGCTCTGCTACACTTATGATTCTCTAGCCCATCTAGCAATTTATGTTCGGGTTTCGGAGACACAACAGCAATGCATTATGGATCGGGTGGCTAAAAACCAAGAAAAAATGAAAACTTGGGCTGACCACGATCCAGCCAATTACCTGCACAAATTTTATTTAGTAGAAGCCGAACGGTACCGAGTATTAGGGTACAAATCAGAAGCATTGGAATTCTACGATCGCGCGATCGCTGGAGCGACAGAAAACGAATATCTCCAAGAAGTTGCCCTGGCAAATGAATTAGCAGCCAAATTCTGTTTAGAGTGGGGAAAACCCCGCGTTGCTAGAGACTACCTGCACGATGCTTACTATAGCTACGCTCGTTGGGGAGCCGCCGCTAAGGTGAGGGAGCTAGAGCAATCTTATCCTGAACTCTTAGCATTAATTTTGCAATCGGATGAATTACAACTCACATCAGAAATAACGCTCCATGAAACGAATACCTTTACATCCCATACGAGTAACAGATCGTCCACTTCTAGCAGCCGTAACATATCTGCTGTATTAGATATAAAAACTGTTCTCAAAGCTTCCCAAACCCTCTCTAGCGAAATTCATCTAGAGCGATTACTCTCGACGCTGTTGCAAGTGGTCATTGAAAATGCCGGCGCGGACAAATCTGCCTTGTTATTGCTCAAAGGGAACAGATTAATCGTTGAAGCAACTAGCACAGTCGTTTGCTGCTCAACTGTGCTGCTATCAATTCCGCTTGAGGAAAGTCAGGAGCTTCCCATTACGCTAATCCAGAGGGTTAAACGTACCTTACAACCGTTAGTGATTAGTCATGCAATCACTCATTCTTCGCTGATGGCAGATCCTTACATCATCCGCCAGCAGCCCAAGAGCCTGCTGTGTGCGCCGATTCTCCATCAGGGAAAACTGCTAGGCGTACTCTATCTGGAGAACAACCTTGCTATGGGTGCTTTTACCAGCGATCGCGTTGAAATCCTCAATCTCCTCTGTACCCAAGCAGCAATTTCCTTACAGAACGCCCGACTGTATCAGCAATCCCAGGAGTATGCGCAAAAACTAGAGTTTTATCTCAACGATCTCAAACAGATGCAACTGCAACTGGTACAGAATGAGAAGATGTCTGCTCTGGGAAATTTAGTCGCAGGGGTAGCCCACGAAATTAACAATCCCGTAGGCTTTATCGCCGGTAACTTGCAACCGGCTCAAGACTACGTGGGGGATTTGTTCAACTTGATCGAGCTCTATCAAGAAAAATTTCCCAATCCGGGAGTAGAAATTGAAGCAGAAATTGAGGAGATGGACTTGGAGTATGTGCGAGAAGATTTGCCGAAATTGATTAGCTCAATGAACGAGGGAGTCGATCGCATCCGCAATATCAGTACGAGTTTGAGAACGTTTTCGAGGGCAGATAGCGATCGACCCGTTTCTTTCAATATTCACGACGGACTCGAAAGCACTCTGCTGATTCTCAAGCACCGTTTAAAAGCCAGCGAGTTCCGCCCTGCCATTGAAGTGGTGAAAGATTATGGCAACTTGCCCCTAGTAAAATGCTTTCCCGGACAGTTGAACCAGGTATTTATGAATGTACTGGCCAATGCCATTGACGCTTTGGAGGAGTCAAATAAGGGGCGCAGTTTTAGTGAAATTAAAGCCCGACCCAATCAAATTACGATTCAAACTGCTCTGAGCGAATCCAACAATCAGGTTTTGATTCGCATTAAGGATAATGGAGTGGGGATGTCGAACGAAGTCAAGGAAAACATCTTTAACCACTTATTCACAACCAAGTCTGTGGGTCAAGGAACCGGATTAGGATTGTCTATAGCCCACCAAATTGTGGTGGAAAAACATGGAGGTACGTTACTTGTGAATTCCTCCATCGGAGAGGGTTCGGAGTTTGTGATTTCTATTCCGGGGTGAGCAGTTGCTAGTAGGTCTTTATGGCAATTAGCGCAATTAGCGCCGCCTCGCAACTACGAGATTAGCTGATTAAGTTCCTCTGCTATGAACTGCTGTCGTTCAATCAGGGTTCGCGTCGTCATTTTCTACTTAGTTTCAACTGAAGTATCAACAGCTCTTACCTAAAACATTAAGTCTGGTTTTTCAAATCGCTGTTTCATAATTTGCTCTCCAATGTTAAGAAAAATGTAATTTATGAATAGCATGACAGATAGAGCGAAAATAGTAGATATCAACTCTCAGAAGCTTCAGGCTTGACAGAAGTAGTAGGAATACGTAGATATGACTAAGATCGCAAAACTTTTCCTAGGATATCACATTAACGAGCAAATATACGCAGGCAATCGAACTTTAGTTTATCGCGGCATTCGCACGGAAAATGGCCAGCCCGTCGCGATCAAACTGCTGCGAAATGACTTTCCCCGCTTCAACGAACTGGTTCATTTCCGCAACCAGTACATCATTGCTAAAAACTTAGAGATCCCCGGAAGTGTGAAGGCATACAGCTTGGAGACGTACCAGAACCACTATGCTCTGGTGATGGAAGACTTTGGGGGAATTTCCTTAAGTAGCTACCTGGCTAATTTAGCATCCGCTAGCAACGAACCTCTAGAAGGCTTGCCCGTTAACGAATTTCTGCCCGTGGCGATTCAAATTGCCAACGCCCTTGACGGACTTTATCGCCACCGAGTCATTCATAAAGACCTCAAACCCGCCAACATTCTGATTAACCCAGTCAGCAAAGAAGTCAAGCTGATTGACTTCAGCATCGCTTCGCTGCTGCCTCGCGAAACCCAAGAAATTCAAAATCCTAACGTCCTCGAAGGCACCTTACCTTACATATCTCCCGAACAAACTGGGCGAATGAACCGAGGCATTGATTACCGCACAGATTTCTACTCGCTAGGAGTAACATTCTACGAATTACTAACAGGAAAGTTACCGTTCCAAACAGACGATCCAATGGATTTGGTACACTGCCACCTTGCCAAACAGCCAGTGGCAGCCTCAAGAGTTAACAATAGCGTTCCATTGGTGCTGTCTGAGATTGTCAGCAAACTGATGGCGAAGAATGCTGAAGGTCGCTATCAAAGCGCGCTGGGACTCAAGTACGACTTAGAAACTTGCTTATCCCAGTGGCAAGAGACAGGGGCGCTGGCTAACTTTAAAATAGGGCAGCGAGATTTGTGCGATCGCTTCATCATCCCCGAAAAATTATACGGTCGGGAAAGCGAAGTATTCTCCCTGCTAGCGGCGTTTGACCGCGTGAGTGCAGGTAGCGCCGAAATGATGCTCGTTGCAGGTTTTTCCGGCATTGGTAAAACCGCTGTTGTTAACGAAGTTCACAAACCCATAGTTCGGCAGCGCGGCTACTTTATTAAAGGCAAATTTGACCAATTCCAACGCAACCTTCCCTTTAGTGCGTTTGTCCAAGCTTTTCGCGATTTAATGGTACAATTGCTATCGGAAACCGATGCTAAAGTTGAACAATGCAGGTTAGAAATATTGGCAGCTTTGGGCGATAGCGCTGGGGCGATAATTGAAGTCATTCCCGAACTCGAACGTATTATCGGGCCGCAACCGCCAGTCCCAGAACTTTCTGGCAGTGCCGCTCAAAATCGCTTTAATTTGTTGTTTGAAAAGTTTATTAAAGTCTTCACAACAAAAGAACATCCCTTAGTAATTTTCTTGGACGATTTGCAATGGGCAGACTCAGCATCGTTAAAATTAATTCAACTGCTGATGAGTGCTACAGAACACCGCTATCTCTTATTAATTGGAGCTTATCGGGATAACGAAGTATTTCCAGCGCATCCATTGATGCTGACTTTATCAGAGATTCAAAAAACTGAAGCTAAGGTAAATACTATTACCTTAGCTCCTCTCGATCGAGCCGACGTAAATAGTTTAGTTGCCGATACTCTAGCTTGTTCTACAGCCTTGGCTCTGCCTTTGACCGAACTCGTTTATCAGAAAACTCTAGGCAATCCATTTTTCAGCACACAATTCCTCAAATCTTTGCATGAAGATGGGCTAATTGAATTTAATTGTGAAGCTCGGTATTGGCAGTGCGATATTTCTAGAGTGCGCACCTTGGCACTAACGGATGATGTAGTAGAATTCATGGCACTTCAGTTGCGAAAGTTGCCACTTCAAACACAGTCCGTTTTAAAGTTAGCTGCTTGTATTGGCAATCAGTTCGATTTGGCGACCTTAGCAATTGTTGATGAAAATTCGCCAGTAGAAACCGCATCCGCTTTATGGAAGGCGCTGCAAGAAGGGCTAATTTTACCCATTAGTGAAATTTATAAGTTTTATCAAGCAGAGGGGAATAGCGAATCTGTAATCGGGAATGGTCAGGAATTTGACCACTTATCAATTACCCACGACCAATTACCCAAATACAAGTTTTTACACGATCGCGTTCAACAAGCTGCCTATTCCCTAATTCCCGATGACCAAAAACAGGCGACTCATTACCAAATCGGACAACTGCTGCTGCAACAGATTTCCGCAGAAGCAAGAGAAGACCGTATTTTTGAAATCGTCAATCAATTAAATCACGGAACTGCTTTAATTACCCAACCAACTCAACGAGAAGAATTAGCCCAACTCAATTTAATTGCCTGTCGCAAAGCTAAAACTTCAACCGCCTATCAAGCAGCGCATGAATATGCGACAGTGGGATTGTCTCTTTTGGGAAAAAACACTTGGCAGCAGCAGTATGAAATGACCCTCGCCTTATATGAATTAGCTGCGGAAGTAGCAATGCTAAACGGTAACTTTGAGGCGATGGAACAGTTCATTGATATTGTCATTCAACAGGCACGCTCGTTACCTGAAAAAGTCAATGTTTACTGCATTAGAATTCAATCTCATATTTCCCAAAGTAAACTGACATCAGCGATCGCGATCGCCCAACCAGTCTTACAACAGCTTGGCATAACCTTTCCTGAAACACCGACACCATCAGATATTCAACAGGAAATCCAAGAGATTGAGGAACTAATTGGAGATCGGGAAATCGCTGATTTGGTTCACTTGCCTGAAATGACAGATGCAGAAAAACTCGGTACTCTTAAAATTATCAATATCATTATCCCAGCCGCTTACCTCACTGGCTCTGCGCTGTACCCATTGCTGAATAGTTTGTCCGTTAAACTATCAATTCAGTACGGTAACACATCGACTTCTGCTTTAGGCTATGCAACCTATGGCAATATTCTCTGCAATTTCTTACAAATAGATACAGGATCGCAGTTTGGTTCCCTGGCACTCCAGGTTATTTCAAAACTCGATGCCAAAGCAAGTAAAACAGATGTTTTGATGATTTTGGGGATATTTATTGTACACCGCAAATCTCACATTAAAGAAACACTACCCCTCTTGCAAGAGGGTTACACCAGCGCCCTAGAATTTGGAAATCTGGTACTTGCTGGATATAATGGGCACACTTTTTGTCTCAATTCTTTTTGGTGCAGTCAACCCCTGGCTACCTTAGAGCAGGATATTTGCGCCTACTGCCATAGTTTGATGCAATTAAATCAATTGACAACCGCAAATTATTGCCGGATCTATTGGCAACCTGTTTTAAATCTGCTAGGTCTTGCAGAACATACCACCCTTTTGTCTGGAAAAGCCCTTGAAGAAACAGAATTTCTCCAGCAGCTACAGTCTGCCAAAGATGGATATGGATTGTATATTTTCCATTTGTATAAACTAATGCTTTGTTTCTTGTTTGGAGAAATAGAGCTAGCGAAAAATCATGCTATTGAAGTCAGGCGCTATTTTATGGCTGGTGCGGGATTAGTCACCGAACCAGTATTTTATCTTTATGATTCTCTGTTAACTTTGGCACAATTAAATCCACAGTTAGATGAAGCATCAGAAGCATTGCAGGGTGTCATAGAAAACCAAACAAAGTTACAGCAATGGGCGTATCATGCACCCATGAATTATCAACATAAGGTTGATTTGGTAGAGGCGGAAAAATGTCGAGTGTTAGGACAAAAAGTCAAAGCAACTGAGTTTTACGACAAGGCGATTTCTCTTGCCAAAGCCAACGAATATATGCAAGAAGAAGCACTTGCTAACGAACTGGCAGCAAAGTTCTACCTAGATTGGGGCAAAGAGCGCATAGCTGGGGAATACATGACCCAAGCCTACTATGCTTACGCTCGTTGGGGTGCAAAAGCCAAAGTCGCTGACTTAGAAGCTCGCTATCCTCAACTACTTACACCTATATTAGAGCCAACCCGTTCTCATCTCTCCGCTCACGAACTTCTCTTGACATTGGGTAGTGTCACCTCCACCAGTTCGGCCACATCCAGTAGTAGTGTTTCTGTGGCTTTAGATTTAGCTACTATTCTCAAAGCTTCCCAAGCAATATCCCGTGAAATAGACCTCAAAAAACTACTGACATCGTTGCTTTCGATCGCGATCGAAAATGCAGGAGCCGATAAGTGCGTGTTAATGCTCTTGCAAGACGATCGACTGTTAATTAAAGGGTCGATTACTCTGGGGACAGATCCCGTCGTGTTGCAACAGCTTCCCATTGAAAACAGTCAGGATATTCCCTTAAAGCTAATCTACAAAGTCAAGCATAACCAGCAGACTACTGTGCTAATTGATTTGAGTGCCGAGCCGACTTTAGCTAACGATCCATATATCATTAATCAGCAACCCAAGAGTATTTTGTGTAACCCGATTTTGCATCAAGGTAAGTTAATAGGCATTTTATATCTAGAAAATAATTTAACAACGGGAGCATTCACGAGCGATCGCGTCACCATCCTCAACATCCTGTGCTCGCAAGCTGCAATTTCCCTACAGAACGCCCGACTGTATCAGCAATCCCAGGAATATGCCCAAAAACTAGAGCTTTATCTTCACGATCTCAAACAGATGCAGTTGCAATTGGTGCAGGGCGAGAAGATGTCTGCACTCGGAAATTTAGTCGCAGGGGTAGCCCACGAAATTAACAATCCCGTAGGTTTTATTGCCGGCAACTTACAGCCAGCTCAAGAATATGTACAAGATTTGTTCGAGCTAATCGATGTATATCAAGATAGTTTTCCCAAGCCAGGAGCTAAAGTTGAAGAAAAAATTGAGGATATAGACTTGGAGTATTTGCGAGAAGATTTGCCGAAATTGATTGGCTCGATGCAGGAGGGAGTCGATCGCATCCGCAATATCAGTACGAGTTTGAGAACGTTTTCGAGGGCAGATAGCGATCGACCAATTGCTTTCAATATTCACGACGGACTCGAAAGCACTTTGCTGATTCTCAAGCACCGTTTAAAAGCCAGCGAGTTCCGCCCTGCCATTGAAGTTGTGAAAGACTATGGTAACTTGCCCCTAGTGAAATGCTTTGCCGGACAGTTGAACCAGGTATTTATGAACGTACTGGCCAATGCCATTGACGCTTTGGAGGAGTCAAATAAGGAGCGGAGTTTTAGTGAAATTAAAGCCCTACCCAACCAAATTACGGTTCAAACTGCTTTGAGCGAATCCAACAATCAGGTTTTGATTCGGATTAAGGATAATGGAGTGGGGATGTCGAACGAAATCAAGGAAAACATCTTTAACCACTTATTCACAACCAAGTCGGTGGGTCAAGGAACCGGATTAGGATTGTCTATAGCCCGCCAAATTGTGGTGGAAAAACATGGAGGTACGTTACTCGTGAATTCCTCCCTCAGACAGGGTTCGGAGTTTGTGATTTGTATTCCGGGGTGAGCAGTTGCTAGTAGGTCTTTAGGGCAATTAGCGCCGCTTAGTAAAAAGAAACATACGGATATTCCGGGTTTCTATATCCCCATGCGTTTAGGAATGAAATTGTGAGTTGTAAGCTGTGAAACGTAATTTTTCCTATTGGCGTCCAATATTGTCAGCCTCGATTTTACCCGTACTGGCGATCGCCCCGTCTTTGCTCTGGAATCAACCCGGAATAGCACAAGAGGGGGAGAGGGCTGGGTTGATTGATGCTTCGAGAGCCAGCCAGGAAATGAATTCCCTGGCTGATAGCGAAAGTCGGTTAAAACTGAGATGTTGCAGCATTGTCAATAAGCCTTTTATGAACGGGCAAGATGCCCGTTCCACAAGAAAATCTACTCTTCGCTTCACAGGCATCTTGCCTGTTCTTGAGAATGGTGCAACATCTCAGTTAAAACCGACTGAAATATTGAGCGATACTTCTGTTGAGAAAACTTCAGCTATGAGACAGGGGTTTCAACCCCTGTCGGACTATAGGCTTTTGGCTCAATCTGTACCGCCCTCTTCGATAATTAGACAAGGCAGCCAAGTGTCTCTAAACGGCCGCATTTTTCCCCTAGCTTGGACTCAGCAGGCGGAAAACAGCACTTCTGCGGATTTCCGAACTTGGATTGCTGATGTTGGATTGATGCAAAGTGCGGGAGTGGATTTGCTCAGCAGCGCCGACAGTGCCAAACAACCGGTGCAGTGGTTTTCGGTATCTTTAACTGACGCTCAAAGCTTAGCAGCGCGGGCAACGGGGTCGTATCGTTACTTAGATGTTACCGATTTTGCTAGACTTGCGGGCTGGCAGATATCTGTTGATGGGAATATTCTAAAAATTACATCTCAAACTGCAAGTGTTACCGGAATTGAGCAAGCAGAAAAAGAATGGGGCGATCGCATTGTTGTAGATCTCGATCGACCGACTCCGTGGCAAGTCAACTTTGTCGATAAACCAAGCCCGTCGCCGACACCCGCGCCCAACCCCCCCGACGACCCCACAAAGCCCGCTATCCCACTGCCAAACATCCGCACAGGGCCAAACCTCGAAACACCAGACGACCCGACCAAACCCGCCCTGCCGCTGCAAATAACGCCCGCAGCGCCGATCGCCGGTCAAGAATGGTCGATCGCGATCGATGCCAAAGTCGCACCCGCCTTACTTCAGAACACTTTTCAAACCAGCAAACAATTGCTATCACTAAAAGTCGAACCTGCAGGCGATCAAACCCGAGTCAAAGTGACGATTCCTTTAGGTTGGCGGCCGCAAGTTTTCAGCCTGGGAAATCCGAATCGATTAGTTATCGATATTCGACCAGATTCCTTAGTAGAAAAAAACATTCTTTGGGCGCCGGGTGTGCAGTGGCGGCAGCAGTATCAAAATTTAGGAACGGCTCGTTTTCCGGTAGTTTGGTTAGAAGTTAATCCCCGTCAAGCTGGTGTGAAAATTAGACCAATTCTCAGCAATCCGCCTGCCGTTCAAGGGACTGCACCTTTATTGCAAACAGCAGAAGTGTCGGGTGCGGCTGCGGCGATTAACGCAGGGTTTTTCAATCGGATAAATCGATTAGCTTTAGGGGCAATTCGGCGGGACAATAAATGGCTTTCCGGGCCGATTTTGAACCGGGGGGCGATCGCCTGGAACGATCGGGGAGAATTTGCGATCGATCGTTTAACTTTGCAAGAAACTGTAATAACTCCGGCAAATCTACCTTTGCCTGTTTCTCATCTCAATAGTGCCTACGTACAACCGGGAATCGGTCGCTACAATTCTGATTGGGGAACAACTTATACTCCGTTGTCTGGCAATGAAATAGTTGTGACAGTTGCGGGCGATAGAGTTGTCAGCCAATCCCCCGGAGGTGCGGCGGGAACAACAACTTTTCCCATTCCAGCTAACGGTTATATTTTGGTTTTACGTTCCGACTTTTTCCCTGCATCTGAACTATCCACCGGCACTTTATTGCGTTTAGAAACTAACACTTTTCCTGCTGATTTCAACCGTTTTCCGTACATTCTCGGCGGCGGACCGGTGCTGGTACAAAACAGTCAAGTTGTGCTGGATGCTAAGGCGGAAGGGTTTAGCGATGCGTATGTTAGACAGACAGCAATTAGAAGTGCGATCGGGCGAACTGCGGCAGGGAATTTGCTGATTGTAGCGGTTCACAATCGCGCGGGCGGGGCGGGGTCAAATTTCGCTGAACTGGCGCAGATATTGCAGCAAATGGGTGCTGTAGAAGCTTTAAATTTGGATGGGGGAAGTTCGACAAGTTTGTATTTGGGAGGTAGTTTGCTCGATCGACCTCCGTCAACGGCTGCGAGAGTTCATAATGCGATCGGTATTTTCATTCAACCATAAACCGTCACGTTAAATTGTAAGGTGCGTCAGTGTGCGTTATCTTCTCAAAAATAGAAAATCTCCGCACTGACGCACCTTACAAACTCTTGTCCTCCCCTTATTAAGGGAGGCTAGGGGCGATCGAGAAGACTGTAGAAAGAAGACAATACTCAACAAAATTCCCCCATCTCAGCTATAATCAAAACCATCCTCTCCACATCCTCACATACCCATCATGAGGCACTGGTCGCCCGGACAACAACTGCACCAAGGCAAATACCTAATAGAAGCCATCCTCGGCAACGGCGGATTCGGTGTCACCTACCGCGCTCAAAACCGCAAAGAAGGCAAATTAGTCGCCATCAAAACTCTAAATGCCAACGTTCAAGGTAAGCCAAACTTTCAGGAATTACAAACCAAATTTCTCAACGAAGCTTTATCTTTAGCCAAGTGCAGCCATCCCCACGTCGTCCAAGTTTACGAAGTGTTTTCCCAAATGGTGGGCAATATCGAATTGTGGTGCATGGTGATGGAATTAATCGACGGCACTAATTTAGCAGAATATCTCGAAGATAACGGCATTTTGTCGGAAGCGAAAGCTTTGCCAATTATTCAGTCAGTCGGAAACGCCCTGAGTTTTGTGCACCAGCAAAACCTGATTCACCGCGATGTTAAACCGCTAAATATTATGCTGAGACGGCGGGGTTTAGAAGCAGTTTTGATTGATTTTGGGTTGGCGCGGGAATTGACAGTACCGGGAAAGTTGAGAAGTAGTAGCGTTTTTGGCACTGAGTGTTTTGCCCCCATCGAACAGTATGAAAGACGGGCAGCAAAAGGCCCTTATACAGATGTTTATTCCTTGGCTGTGACTCTTTACGTGATGCTGACAGGTGAGTTACCTTGTCCGTCCATATACAGAAAGCCAATTGACGGTTTAACTCCGCCAAAGCAATTCAATTCTGAGATTAGCGACAGGGTGAATGCGGCGATTATGAAAGGGATGGAGTTAGAACCGCAAAATCGCCCGCAGTCGGTGCAGGAATGGTTGGATTTAGTGATGCCTAAAAATGCTGCTAATTTAGTGATGCCTACAAAGGCTGCTAATGAGGTACAATTGGTTTCTGCGGTGGGAATGGATTATGTAAGGTTGCGTTATTTATTAGCAGCAGGAAGATGGAAAGAGGCGGATGAGGAAACAGCGAGAGTGATGTTGAAGGTGTCTGGTAGGGAGAATGAAAGATCGCTGGATAGAGAAAGTATTGAAAAATTCCCCTGCGATGACTTGCGAACCATTGACCAACTTTGGGTAAAATACAGTAATGGACGCTTCGGCTTTTCGGTGCAGAAGCGCATCTATCAAAGTATGGGGGGAACCCAGGAATCTGTTCCTAGAATTGTGGAAGAATTTGGCGATCGTGTCGGTTGGAGACAAAACAAGAAATTGTGTGACTACAACGACCTCACTTTTTCCGAGAAAGCACCAGAAGCTCATCTCCCCGTGAGGGGAAGGGGTGGGCTTTTGTGTGGTGTTGTGCCTCTTCTCTCGCACCGAGACTTGTGGACTGTAACATCTAAAGGTTTCACGGTTTCATAAAGATTTATAGCCGAGTCCAAAACCACGAAACCATGCCCGGTCAAGACCAGTTTTTGGCGGTTTTACAAAATGATGGGGTTCCTGTGGACGATCGCACTTCTGCCATTCCCAAGCAGCTAGCCACAGTTATCGATCGCGCTTTAATTGACAATCATGAAATTTATTATAAAAGTGCAGCGGAATTTAAACAAGCCCTATTCAATATTATATCGTAAATTATGGTTCGACTAGCAATAGGTTTTCAGAAACCCGGTTTATTCAAGAAACCGGGTTTCTTGGTATTCTCAATCTGCCATCACAGACAACACATACTCTCCTTGATTTACTGACTGATTTGTCGAAACATCAAAAATGAAAACATCCGACTCAGCACAAACATCAACCAAACTCGGAAATTCCCCATTCTTATTAAAGCTGAGAATTTGATAAAGCCGATCGCCCTTTTTGACATAACTCCCCAATTGCACTCGATTTTGAATCATTCCGCCCGCCGGCGCGTAGTATTTGTTCACCGAATTTTTGGGGGTGAAAATAACTTGATGATTCGCAGTTTCCGGGAGAGGAAATCCATCGATTTTCAATAAACCCTTACTTGCTAAGTAATTTTTGATGCCCCGCAAGCCATTCGCCACCGACTGGGGATTCATTTCCATCCCCGAACCTAATTCTAAAGTCCAAGCTTCCACGTCAAATTTGAGTGCACTTCCCAATTCTGCCAAAACCTTCTCCAAAGCCAGCCAAGGCTTGATAAACGCCTCGTCAAAAGCATCGCCATCGTACTCGTCAAACAAGATTGTGCGATCGAGCAAAAAAGCTTTTGCACTGTCCTGGCGGGAATTAAAACAGTAAAGGTAATCTAAACTTTGATTCGTAGAACTGTGCAAGTCCAGCACATAGTCAGCATCCAAACACAAAGATTGTAGCTGATATCGGTAAAGTTCGCTGTAGGGACGGCAACTAGGGGCGTTAATTTTTGCCAACTCTTTGGCAAAACTCAAAGCAATCGCTTTTCTGTAATTAACTTTAACACTATCGGCATCGAGATGAATGTGAGAATTAGCAAAACCCAGAATATCTTCCCCTTGTTTTTCAAAATCCCAGAAAATTCGGTTCCAATTTACCCCATCATAAAGATTGTACCGACCAGGGGAAAAATGGTGCGATCGCTGACTGACACCCACAGGATTGCAAAGAGGAACTAGCCAAATTTCGCCGCTTAACTGGCTGCTGTCCAAAGACCTTAAAAACTCAATTAATTGGTAAATCACCGCATTACCGCTAATCTCAGCACCGTGGAGGTTAGATTGGAGATAAGCTTTTTTGCCGGGAATCGCACCTTGGAACTGATAGACTTGCAATGAAAGCCGATCGCCCGAAGCAAGCTGCACCACAGGAATAGTCGAAATAACTGGAATCATAGAGAAGGAAGAGGGAAGAGGGAAGAAGGAAGAGGGAAGAGGGAAGAGGGAAAAAGGAAGAGAGAAGAAGGAAGAGGGAAGAAGGCAAAAATTTTTTCTTGATTATGCCAACTGCCAACTGCCAACTGCCAACAGACTTATTCCTTCATAGCCGATTTGCTGACGAAGGTCTAAAATCAATACAGTCTTCTGCTGACTTGCTTTCAGCAAGATTTAAGCATACTTACCCTGAAACCTTATAATAATCCTTGTGCCAGACACTGCCCAGAACCGCCCAGAGCTGGATCTGAAGACCATATTTCCCTTCGAGCTAGATAACTTTCAGAGAGAGGCGATCGCCGCCCTCGATGCAGGTAAATCCGTTGTCGTGTGCGCTCCCACAGGCTCTGGGAAAACGTTAATCGGGGAATACGCCATCCATCAAGCACTCTCCAGGAGGCGGCGCGTCTTCTACACCACTCCCCTCAAAGCTCTCTCCAACCAAAAGCTGCGCGACTTCCGCAATCAATTTGGAGACAACAACGTAGGTTTGCTGACGGGCGACATCTCTGTCAATCGAGATGCGCCGATTTTGGTGATGACTACCGAAATATTTCGGAATATGCTCTACGGTACGCCGATCGGAGAAGTCGGTACTTCCCTCACCGGAGTCGAAACCGTGGTGCTCGACGAGTGTCACTACATGAACGATCGCCAGCGCGGTACCGTCTGGGAAGAATCCATCATCTACTGTTCGAGCGAAATTCAACTGCTCGCCCTCTCAGCAACCGTTGCCAATAGCGAGCAACTCACAGACTGGATTAACAAAGTCCACGGGCCCACAGAGCTCGTCTACTCAGACTTTCGGCCAGTGCCGCTGCAATTCCACTTCGCCAACCAAAAAGGGATATTTCCCCTGTTAGACGAGACTGGCAAAAGAGCGAATATCCGGTTAGTCCCCAAAAAGAAGCAGCAAAAAGTAGAAAGAGGCAGCATCCCCACTCCGAGTTTGACCGATGTTTTGGCCCGGTTGGACGATCGAGATATGCTACCAGCAATTTACTTCATCTTCAGCCGTCGCGGGTGCGACCAAGCAGTCGCAGAAGTCGGCAATTTCTCCCTGGTTAACGAAGCCGAAACAGCCGAACTCAAACGCATCATTGACGATTTTTTACAGCGAAACCCAGAAGCAGAACGCTTCGGTCAAAAAGAAGCACTTTTAAAAGGCATCGCCGCCCACCACGCAGGCATTTTGCCCGCTTGGAAAGGCTTAGTAGAAGAACTCTTTGGCAGAGGTTTGATTAAAGTCGTATTTGCCACCGAAACCCTAGCAGCCGGGATTAATATGCCCGCCCGCACCACAGTCATTTCCACCCTGTCCAAGCGCACCGACAAGGGACACCGACTGCTCAACGCTTCAGAATTCCTGCAAATGGCCGGTCGGGCGGGTCGGCGGGGCATGGACAAGCTGGGGCACGTCGTCGCAGTTCAGACGCGCTTTGAAGGCGCAAAAGAAGCCTCGTATTTGGCAACAGCCAAAGCCGACCCCCTCGCCAGTCAGTTTACTCCCAGCTACGGCATGGTGCTGAATTTGCTGCAAACTCACACTCTCGACGAAGCTCAAGAGTTGGTAGAGCGGAGTTTCGGTCAATACCTATCTACCTTGTACTTGCAGCCGCAGCAAGAAGAATTAGACCGATTGCAAACAGAATTGGAGGTGCTGGAAGAGTCCCTGGCGGCCGGAGGAAATGTCTCCACCCTGGAAAAACACCTCGCCCATTACGAAAAATTGCAGGGAAGACTCAAAGAAGATAAACGTTTGCTGAAAACTTTATTGCAGCAAGCTGAAGAAGCCAGATTTAAGGAAATGTCCGTAGCTGTGGCTTTTGCAGTGCTCGGCACTGTTATGAGTCTCAAAGGCAAGCACGTTCCGACAGCCAAACGATCGCACACAAATCCTGTACCCGCCGTATTGGTTGCCAAAATCCCAGGTTCCGGCCAAGCACCAAATTTGGTGTGCTTGGGCAAAGATAACCGCTGGTATGTCGTCGCCATTAGCGATGTCGCTACCCTGCACGCCGAATTACCCCGCTTGACCGTTGCAGATACCTTGAACCCGCCGTCGGAAATGCCCCTGAGACTCGGCCAGTGCCGCTTGGCAAATGAAGAAACTGCTTCAATTGCTGCATCGATCCCAGAATTGCCGACACCGGAACCGAGCCCAGAGGCTATCGAGCAACAGCAGAAAATCGCAGCCCTAGAAGCTCAGCTAGAAATTCACCCGGTTCTAGAATGGGGCAATCCTGGTACTTTGCTCAAACGCCAGCGCCGCCGGGAAGAATTGAAAAAAGAAATCCGCAAAAGCGAACAAGAGTTAGAAAAGCAGCGAGCTCGCTACTGGGAGCAATTTCTCAACTTAATCGACATCTTGCTGAATTTCGGCTGCTTGGAAAAAGTAGTTTCGGCAACTGGAAACCGAGATGAATCCTCCGACAGGTTGGTGCCCACAATCTTGGGCCAAGCTTGCGCCGCCATTCGGGGCGATAACGAACTGTGGCTGGGTTTGTCGCTGATGTCTGCGGAGTTTGACGAACTCGACCCCCACCACCTCGCTGCTGCTTGCGCGGCCTTAGTTACAGAAGTTTCCAGGCCGGACAGTTGGACTCACTACTCGCTGTCGCCGGAAGTTTTGGCACCTTTGGACAATCTGCAAAAAGGCCTGCGCCGCCGATTATTTCAAGTTCAGTACCGTCATGAAGCTGTAATCCCGATTTGGCTGGAACGGGATTTAGTGACTTTGGTCGAGCAGTGGGCTCTGGGCGTTGAATGGCTGGAACTGATTAGCCATACGAGTTTGGATGAAGGGGATGTCGTGCGGATTTTGCGCCGGACTTTGGATTTCTTGTCTCAGATTCCTCATGTTCCTCATGTTTCGGATTCTTTGCGGAGGAATGCTTGTCGGGCGATGCAGTTAATCGATCGATTCCCGGTGAATGAAGCTGCCACTTAGAAAATTGTTGACAGTTGACTGTTGACAGTTGGCTGTTGACAGTTGGCTGTAAGCTGTCCGGCATCTAAATTGTATTTGGGGTTTTTCAATCCAAATGGACGCAGATTTTAATCGAGAATCTAAAATCCAAAATCTAAAATCGATCTATCGCACTTTTTCCTGATTCAGGTTGCAGGACAGGATAGAAAATTGTATGGTGCGGATCGAAAGCTCTTAATTGTTATTGAATTTTTATTTAGCGGTGTGGTGAGTAATTCTCATATTTATGCAACAAATCAATAAGCCTCATCAAATGCCTGATGCCTGCTCCCAGGTTCAAAAAATTCGCTTTTTCACTTTCTTGCAAAGAGTCTTAATTGGAACTCTAGCGAGTACATTACTCAATCTCTTCATCCTATTTCCCTCTCCGAGTTTCGCAGAAGTAGTTCTGGGCGTTGTTCGCAGTTCCGAGAATTCTCCCGACTGGGTGAAGATTACCACGCGCCTCTGGGAAAGCGGCATTGCTTACAAACCAATCAATCTCGAAGAAATCAAAAATGCGGCGGATTTAGCAGGCGTTAACGTGCTGTTTTTGCCCAACATTGAAACTTTGACTCCGGCACAAATTAAAGTTTTAGAAGCTTGGGCCTCCCAGGGCGGCCGCTTGATTGCTTCAGGCCCCGTCGGCCGCAGTTCCCCGGCCTTGGTGCGCCAATCTTTGCGATCGCTCCTCGGGGCCTATTGGGCTTTTCCGTTAACCCAACCGGCGACGCCACAAGCGCGCAGCCGCTGTCGAGATATTGCTTGCACTACTTCTAGCAATTGGGTGCCGACTGAACAACAAAATGCCTCAGTCCTAGGCGGTGTCTTGATTCCTGCCGACGCAAACAGTCAAACTGTCGCTACTTGGAAAGATAGTTCCGGTTCCTCCGCAGCCATCGCCACCGATCGCGCTACCTATCTCGGCTGGCGCTGGGGTAGCGACGGTTCGGCAAATGTAGATAAGGCTTGGCTGCAAGCCTCGATCGCCCGCTGGGGAGGCACAATCGCTTCGCAGCCTGTAGCGCCGCCCACTGCTGCCGCGACCCCACTACCAAATCCCCCCTCCAGAGTCACTAGAAACACGCCTGGTTCGCCGCGTACTACCCCGCTGAGCCGACTTTCTCCCTCTCCTTCTCCCGCGCTTCCCGATCCAGTACCTGCAACTTTTACAGACCCTTCGGATCAGTCTGCGCCGGCGGGTTTGGACGTGCAGGCAAATTCCAATAAGCCGATCGTCAGCATTGAAGCGTACTTGATGCGCCAAGAACTCACCAACCTCCTCGGCAGGTTTGAAAGCGCCCTGACAGCAGCTAATTCAGGTAATACGCCTGTTAATCTCAATGCTGCTACCCCCCCTCAACTGGTGGCTGCAAGCAGCAGTGCCGGCGGCCCGGCAGCCAGCCGGCCGCCTGTTCTGCAAGGGGCAACGGCGCGGGCGATCGCGAGCGCGCGGCAGGTTTTGCAAACTTTTGACCAACTCCTGCAAGAGCAAAACTACGCGGAGGCTCGATCGCAGTGGGTGGCAGCGCGACAGTTGCTGTGGCAAAATTACCCGAAGGAAGGGCAGCGCGTTGGGGCGGAAATTCGCGCGGTTTGGCTCGATCGGGGTACGATCGTCGCAGCGCGATCGGAACAGGGTTTAGCGGCAGTGTTCGATCGGCTCGCCGCCGCCGGTATCAATACCGTTTTCTTTGAAACTTTGAATGCCGGATATACAATTTATCCCAGTCAAGTTGCACCGCAACAAAACCCCCTCACAGTTGGCTGGGACCCGCTGGAATCTGCGGTTAAATTAGCCCACGAGCGAGGCATGGAACTGCACGCTTGGGTTTGGATTTTTGCCACAGGAAATAAGCGCCACAATACTTTAATTGGCAAGCCTAGTGCTTATCCTGGACCGGTACTTTCCGCTCATCCAGATTGGGCAAACATTGACAATAAAGGACGCACGCAACATCCTAACGATGGTAAATTTTATCTCGATCCGGCGAACCAGGAAGCGCGCAGTTATTTGCTGCGAATTGTCAGCGAAATTGCCAACAACTACAAAGTAGATGGGGTGCAATTAGACTATATCCGCTATCCTTTTCAAGATGACAATGCGGGTTTTACCTACGGTTACGGTATTGCGGCGAGGCAGCAATTCAAGCAGTTGACTGGTGCAGATCCGGTGAATATTTCGCCTAGTTCCGGCAATTTGTGGCGGCAGTGGGTTGAGTTTAAAACTAATCAAATTAATACTTTTGTAGCTGAAGTTTCTCAGCTTTTGAGGCAGAATTCTCCGCGCACTATTCTGTCGGTGGCGGTGTTTCCTCACCCGGAAAGTCAGCGGATTTACAAAATTCAGCAAAATTGGGAAGTTTGGGCTCGTCAGGGAATTGTAGATTTGATTGTGCCGATGACTTATGCTTTGGATACGAACCGACTTCAGCGCATCACCGAACCGCTGGTAAAGGAACAAATTCTGGGTTCGGCTTTGATTTCTCCGTCGGTTAAATTGTTGACTCTCCCGGAAGTTGTGGCGATCGACCAAATTCAAGCTTTGCGCGATTTGCCGACAGGGGGCTATGCTATTTTTGCGGTGGAAAGTATCAGCAGCGGGATGCAAGGCTTTTTTAACCGCACTCAAGGCCGGCCAGTGCGTTCCACTTCTGCTGCGGAACCGATTCCTTACCGGCAGCCGTTTGCGGCGGCGGCTTCGCGGTATACTGCTCTCAAGCAGGAATGGAGTTTTTTGTTGGCTAACAATCAGTTGCGGGTGTCGGAATCTGAACTGAAAGTTTTGCAAAGTCGATCGGACGAATTGGCGCAAGCTTTGAGCAAATTGGCGGCAAATCCTTCTAGGGAAAGTTTAGCAACTGCTAAAAGATTGTTGGCGAGTTTTCAATCTCAATTTCAATCTTCGATGCGCTTGCATTCTGGGGAGAATAGCTATCAGGTGCAAACTTGGCAAAATCGTTTGGAGAGTTTGGATATGCTGTTGCGTTACGGCGAAAGGGTGGAGTTGAATCGCAGGTAATTGCAGGTTTTTGGTTTTTGGGGTGCGCGGCTGTGGATAGGGCGATCGTACCGCATCACCTGCATCGGTAGTGGCCCAAAAACTCTCCGCGAAAATACGCTATAGTTATTTAAAATTCATACCCTGTCTGTTAAAAGTAAGGTGCGATACCCGCCCTTGACTCATAGTAATCTCTATTGCCTCCAATAAGTAGGCGGTGGACATCTACAGCACTTTTCGGGTAATTGCTGTATCATATCAATTCCGGTAACATCGGAATTAATATTACCCGAAATCAGGACACGGCAGTGCCGTGTCCCTACAATTCATCTGGCGTAGGGACACGGCACTGCCGTGTCCTCTATATCATTCCGGCGCAGCCGGAATTGATATCATGTCCCCTCGAACAACCACCATAAAATTGGTTTGTAGTGAGGACTTTAGTCCTTAGATTTTATGATGACTAAAGTCCTCACTACAAACATATCTTCTTAGGTAATTAACCGGATTTTATCCGATCTCGTTTTTAGTTGCATCGGTATTATTCAAGTATTCCAATGTCCAAACCGTCAACAGTCAACAGTCAACAGTCAACAGTCAACAATCATCTCTCCTGAGTGCAACCGGACATCATATCACTCCCTCGTGTATCGATCCAAGATTTTAACATCTACTAATTTCCCTTGCCAATTTCAATTACTTTTAGGATGAATATGTTTCCTAAACCCCTCAATCGCTTTGCTACCAAAATTATCGGCAAAGCTCCATTACAAATTGTGCTCGTAGTTCCTTTTTTAGTGCAAATTGTCGGCATCGTAGGAGTTGTAGGTTGGCTGTCGTTCCAAAACGGTCAGCGGGCAGTCAACGATGTTGCCGCTCAGTTGCGGGGAGAAATTAGCGATCGCATCAAAGACCGCATGGAAAATTATATGTCAATTCCCCACATTGTCAATCACCTGAACGTTCAAGGTATAAAATTGGGGCAGTTGAACCTAGAAGAAAAACCAAAACTAGAACTTCATTTCCTCGAACAAATTCAATATTTTGATTCGATCAGCATCATTTACACAGCCACAATAAATGGAGACCACTCGGGAGCAATCCGCACTAAAGACCGGACTTTGATATCTGCTGCCGACAGCTCGACTGGCAATAAATTAGCTCGATATACTGCTGACTCTCAGGGAAATCGCGTTCAATTAGTGGAAATTTCACCCAATATTTACGACCCGCGAATTCGCCCTTGGTACATAGCAGCAGCGGCGGCAAAAAAACCGATTTGGACTCCAATTTATACAGATTTTTTGACTAGGGAACTGGCAATTACTGCTGCTTTGCCTATCTACGACAACGCTGGCAAGCTGTTAGGAGTAGCTGGCAGCGATTTGCTGTTTTCCAGAATCAAAGAATTTCTCGTCAGCCTCAAAATTGGCAAGTCGGGACAAACTTTTGTGATAGAGCGATCGGGGATGTTAATTGCCACTTCAACGGCAAGTCCAGAATTCGTGGTGGAAGGTAAAGAAACAAGACGCATCAAAGCTTCAGAAAGCGAGAATCCGGTAATTCGCCAAACCGCACAGCATTTAGAGAAATCCTACGACAGTTTAGCTAAAATCAATCATTCTCAACAGCTTACTTTTGATGTTGAGGGCAAGCGAAATTTTACGGAGGTAACTCCTTTTAAAGACGATCGGGGGTTGGATTGGCTGATTGTCGTAGTTGTGCCAGAGTCCGACTTTATGGAGCAAATTAACCTCAACACGCGCACGACTTTTTTGCTGTCGGTTGCAGCTTTGATCGGGGCGACAATTCTGGGGATTCTTACTGCTAAATGGGTGGTGCGGCCGATTTTAAAATTGAATGCGGCGGCGAAAGCTTTGGCGCGAAATGAATGGGATACAAAGCTGACTCTGAATCGCGAAGATGAACTCGGAGAACTTGCCGCTTCTTTTAACAGCATGGCAGAGCAATTGCAGCATTCATTTACTTCGCTCTCGGAAAGCGAAAGCCGAGTTAAACAATTTCTCGATGCAGTACCGCTAGGCATTTTTATTGCCGATGGAAACGGTCAACCTTATTACATTAATCCTACAGGAGAGCAGCTTTTAGGTCAAGGACTTGTGGCGACAGATTCAGAAAAATTGCGCGAATCCTACCGAGTTTATTTAGCTGGAACTCAGGAAATTTATCCAGCGGAACGCGACCCAATGTTAAATGCTTTGCAGGGCAAAAGTGTCACTGTTGATGACATTGAAATCTCCTCGAATGACAAAACTACTCCCATGCAAATTTCAGGAACTCCTATTTACGACGCCCAAGGAAATATTATCTACGCGATGTGCGCTTTTCAAGATATTACGGAACGCAAACTAGCTGAGAAACTGTTAACGGAATACAACCAAAATTTAGCAGTGCAAGTTGCAGAACGCACCGCCGATCTTGCTAAGGCAAAAGAAAAGTTTTCTAAAGCTTTTCGTTTGAGTCCGAATGCGATTACGATCACGAGAATCTGTGACGGAACTCACATAGAAGTCAATGACAGTTTCTGCCGGATGATCGGCTACAGTCACGAAGAAATTATTGGTAAAACAGCGGTGCAGCTCAATTTTTGGGCGAGTTTGGGAGAGCGCGACCGGATGATTCAAATGTTAAAAAACAAGACGGCACTTCACAATTACGAACTCAGGTTTCGCAATAAAAATGGTGCAGAAAGAACGGCGCTGCTGTCAATCGAAACCATCGATATTGACGGAGAAGCTTGTTTTTTGTCGATTTCTAGCGATATTACCGATCGCCAACAAGCAGAAACTGCCCTCCGGGAAGCAGAAGAAAAGTACCGCAACATTTATGAAAATGCTTTGAATGGAATTTTTCAAACTGCTAGTGACGGGAAATACATCAGCGCTAACCCCGGTTTAGCTCAGCTTTACGGTTACGAATCGCCCGCAGAATTAATAGCAGCACAGCCCAATTTCAAGAACCAGCTTTACGTGAAGCCCAACCGCCGCGACGAATTTGCAGCGCTGATCGACGAGTACGGGATACTATCAAACTTTGAATCGGAAATTTACCGCAAAGATGGCAGCATAATCTGGATTTCTGAAAATTGTCGCGCTGTCTGCGATGAAGCAGGAAATCTACTTTACTACGAAGGTTTTATTAAAGACATTACTGATAACAAACAAGCGGAAATCAAAATGCAGCAGGCGAAAGAAGCGGCGGAAGCAGCAAACAAAGCTAAGAGTACGTTTCTCGCCAATATGAGCCACGAATTGCGATCGCCCCTGAACGCGGTCATCGGCTTTGCTCAAGTCATGATGCGCAGTAAAACTCTGTCTCCTGAAAATCAAGAAGATGTCGCAATTATCCTGCGCAGCGGCGAACATTTGCTGGCTTTAATTAACCAAGTTTTAGATTTGTCAAAAATCGAAGCTGGACGCACTACTCTCTATGAAAAAAACTTCGATTTGTACAGGCTGCTCGACGATTTAGAAGATATGTTTGCTCTCAAAGCTGAGGAAAAATGCTTGCAATTAATGTTCGAGCGAGGCGCGGAAGTGCCCCATTATATTTGTACCGATGAAGTGAAATTGCGCCAAGTTTTAATTAATTTGCTCAACAATGCAATTAAATTCACTTCACAAGGCGGAGTCTCGGTGCAAATCAAAGGAGGAAGGCGGGGTGTAGACCAAAATAGCCGCGATCGATTGCCCGATCGCTACTCGCTACATTTTGAAGTTCAAGATACCGGTGCAGGCATTGCTCCTGATGAAATCCATCAGTTGTTTGAAGCATTCGTGCAGACAAAAACAGGTAAAGATTCTCAGGAAGGAACGGGTTTAGGTTTAGCGATTAGCCGCCAGTTCGTGCAATTAATGGGAGGTGAAATTACTGTTGCCAGCAACCTCGGAAAGGGTGCAGTATTTCAGTTTGATATCCAAGTTCATCTGGTTGAAGCTGGTGATATTGAAAGCAAAAAAACTCAACGTCGAGTGGTTGCCCTCGAACCGAATCAGCCAAGTTATCGCTTGCTAATTGTGGACGACAAACCTTTGAACCGCCAACTGTTGGTAAAACTTCTCAGTCCACTAGGATTTGAGTTAAGAGAAGCTAATAACGGTAAAGAAGCGGTGGATATTTTTATGGAGTGGGAACCGCATCTGATTTGGATGGACATGAGAATGCCCGTGATGGATGGCTACGAGGCAACGAAACAAATTAAAACTACAACTGGCGGGCAAGCAACGGCGATTGTTGCCCTGACTGCTAGCGTTTTGGAGGAAGAACGGGCGGTGATTCTTTCGGCTGGCTGCGATGATTTTATGCGGAAACCGTTCCGAGAGGAGGATATTTTTGTGGCAATGGGAAAACATTTAGGAGTACGCTATATTTATGAAGATCCAAGCGTAGTCAGTGGGGCAGGTATAGGGGAGTCAAGTCAGGAGGTGCTGACACCGGAGGCTTTTGCCTCTCTTTCTCCAGACTGGATAGCCCAATTCAAGCAAAATATTTTGAGTGTGGACATGGACGCGATCGCCAGTTCTATCGCACAAATCCGCACTGTCAACTCCTCTCTTGCGGGCACGCTTCAAAATTGCATTAATAATTTTGAATATGACAGAATTCTGAACATAATCGATATCAGTGATAACCAGTAAATACCCGATGACTTCTACTTTACCGAACACCAATCGAGCTAATATTTTAGTAGTGGACGACACTCCAGAAAACCTGCGGCTGCTGACAGGAATTTTGAGCGAAAAAGGCTATCAAGTTCGCCCGGTTCCCAACGGCAAGCTAGCATTGTCAGCAGCCCAAAAAATACCCCCGGATATAGTGCTGCTGGATATTATGATGCCGGAGATGGACGGTTATGAAGTTTGTCAGCAGCTCAAAGATTGTGAAGTAACAAAAGACGTTCCGGTGATTTTCATCAGTGCAATTAACGACGTGATGGATAAAGTTAAAGCTTTTGGCGTTGGCGGAGTAGACTTTATTACTAAACCGTTTCAGGTTGAAGAAGTTTTAGCGCGAATAGAAACTCATTTAAAAATTTGTTCGCTGCAACAAACTTTGCAAGAAAAAAATCAAGATTTAGCAACTGCGATCCACCAACTGCAAGCCACCCAAGAGCATTTGGTTCAATCGGAAAAAATGGCAGCCCTGGGACAACTGATTGCCGGCATTGCCCACGAAATCAATACCCCACTGGGCATTATAGGTTCGTCTATTAATAATATAGCTAATTTTGGAGACGAGTTTTTAGAAAAAATGCCTCAAATTTTTCAAGAACTTTCTGAAGAAAGCCAAGCTTATTTTTTAACTTTGCTGTATAGAGCTACCCATCAAGAAACTTTATTTACCAGCAAAGAGAAGCGGAAATTCAAACAGAAGTTGACGGGGGTTCTGATGGCAGAATCTGTTGAAAACCCCGAAGACATTGCCGATACTTTAGTTGACATGGAAATCTACGAAAACATAGAAAACTTGTTGCCACTTTTTAAATTGCCGGATTGGGAAGTAGTTTTAAATACTGCTTACCAGTTTGCGAGCTTTAAAAAAAGTATTAGCCTGATCCAAAGAGCGACAGCGAAGTCGGGCAAAGTAGTGTTTGCCTTGAAAACCTACGCTCATTTCGATAGCAAACAAGAAAAAGTCCAGGCGAACTTGCACGACGGCATTGAAACGGTGTTAACCCTTTATCAAAATCAACTGAAACACGGTATAGAAGTAGTTAAGAATTATGGAGATTTACCCAAAATTATGTGCTATCCAGATGACTTAAATCAAGTTTGGACGAATCTCGTTCACAATGCCCTGCAAGCAATGGATTATAAAGGTATTTTGACAATTGAAACTCAGCAGGAAGAGGCAAATATTTTCCTCAAATTTACTGATAACGGCAAAGGCATTCCCCCCGAAGTTATTCCCAAAATTTTTCAGCCATTTTTTACGACTAAATCTGCGGGCGAAGGTAGCGGTTTGGGATTGGATATTGTGAGAAAAATTGTTGAAAAACACGAAGGTACAATTGCTGTAGCTTCTGTACCGGGGCAGACAACTTTTACAGTCTCGCTGCCTATCTATTAAACAAAAATTATCTGTAGGGGGCTGATTCCCGGTGAAACTCGTCGCTGTCTCCCTGACAAAGACAAGATTTAGGGCGATAAACCCAGTTTATGTTCGGAAGTTCTATTAAAATAATATCACTTTAAAAAAAATGTAACTGTAGGCAAGTTCCCAACCCTTATGAAATTAGTCGTTCCGCATCTCAAACCTCAAATCTCAAATCTCAAATGGTATAAGATAGGGGACAGATCTCGTGCATCCTCGTCCGAAATCAATAATGTAGAAGCAAGTCATGTCGGTAAACCACTAAAATTAAAGCAGAGAGGAAAAGATGGATAAGCCTGTAATTCTTTGCGTTGACGATGAACCAGATATCTTGAATACTCTCAAAATGCAGCTAAAAAATGAATTTAAAAATGATTACTTTTATGAATTAGCGGAAAGCGGTGATGAAGCTTTAGATTTACTTGAGGATTTTCAAGAAGAAGCTCAGGTAATTGTGGTTGTTTCTGATTGGCTGATGCCCGGAATCAAAGGTGACGAACTTTTAATTAAAGTTCACCAAAAATATCCTAAAATTATTAAGGTGATGTTGACGGGACAAGCTGATGCAGCGGCACTTCAGCGGGCAGTAGAAGAAGCCGATTTATACTGTTGTTTGTACAAGCCGTGGCAAAGCAAAGACTTAATAAATATTATAAAATCTGGGCTGGCTAAGTTATGAAAAAACCTGTGATTGTTTGTATTGATGATGAACCTGATGTTTTGAACAGTTTAAAGATTGAACTAAAAAAGGCGATCGGCGATCGGTGTATTATTGAAACGGCTGAAGGGGGCGCTGATGCTTTAGAGTTGCTGGCCGATTTGCAGGCGGATGAATACGAGATTGCTTTGGTGCTTTCCGATTATATCATGCCGGATATTAAAGGGGACGAACTGCTGCGAAAAATTCACGAAAACTCGCCGGAGACGCTGACGATTATGCTGACCGGGCAAGCAGATTTGGAAGCTTTGAGCAATGCTATCAAGTATGCTAAATTGTACCGTTATATCCCTAAACCTTGGCAAAATGAAGACTTAAAATTAACCGTAGTAGAAGCAGTTCACAGTTATTTGCAAGACCAAAAGTTAACCGATGAAATCCTGAAACGCCAAGCAGTAAACGAGGAGTTAAAGCTAGTAAATGAGGCGCTGTCTGCGAGTGAAAGCCGCCTGAGGCAATTTTTAGAAGCTTTGCCAGTGGGGGTATCTGTTTATAATCCTGACGGCTCGATCGCCTATTTCAACCAAACAGCGGGGGAATTGCTGGGTGCAGACACTATCTCGGAAAGCACTGCGGAACAATTAGCTGCAACTTATCAACTTTATGTTGCCAATACTGATGAGCTTTACCCGCCGGATAATCTGCCAATTTTGCGCGCACTGAAAGGAGAATTTGTCAAGGTTGACGATGTAGAAATCCGTCAAGATGGCAAAATAATTGCGATCGAGATCAATACCACACCGATTTTTGACGCTAGCGGAAATGTTGCTTATGCGATCGCAGCTTTTCAAGATATTAGCGATCGCAAACAAGCCGAAAAAATACTAGCAGATTACCAGCGCACCTTAGAAGCTCAAATTGACGAACGCACAGAACAACTGCAACAAGCCGCATTAGCTGCTGAAGCAGCAAACACAGCTAAAAGCACGTTTCTTGCCAATATGAGCCACGAGTTGCGCACCCCTCTCAATTCCATACTCGGCTTTGCGCAAATCATGGAGCCCAGCCCGAATCTTACTCTGGAAAACCGAGAAAATATGAGAATTATTCGCCGTAGTGGCGAACACTTGCTGACCTTGATTAATGAAGTCTTAGACTTGTCAAAAATCGAAGCGGGGCGGATGACGATCGACCCGAAAATTTTTGATCTCTACCGCTTGCTTGAGGATTTGCAAGATATGTTTCAACTGCGGGCACAAAATCAAGAATTGCAGTTGCTTTTCCAGCGCGATCCAGACGTTCCCCAGTACGTGCGAACCGATGATATTAAACTGCGGCAAGTGCTGATTAATCTTCTCAGTAATGCGATTCATTTTACACAATCAGGCGAAATTATTTTAAAAGTTACAAAGTTAGAGAATTCGGAATTTATTAATTTATTAGAAACTCCCATAGCTTGCTTTGACACCACAATAAGTATTCGGGATTTTTCTAGAACTCGCAGTAATTTTGAAACAGTTGATTTGAAGGAAGAGGCTGAGGATTTAACTGTTCCGGGTTTTTTCCTTCAGTTTAAAATAGAAGATACAGGAGTTGGCATTGCTCCGGAAGAACTGGACAATATTTTTAAGGCATTTGTGCAAACAGCTTCCGGTCAAAAAAATCAGAAAGGCACGGGTTTAGGATTAAATATAAGCCGTCAATTTGTCCGCCTGATGGGAGGAGAAATCGTCGTAGAGAGTCAACTGGAACTCGGCACTACTTTTAAATTTGAAATTCCAGTCGATGCGGTTTATGATGCTGATATTCCAGCCCTGCAAATCAACCGCGAAGTTACTGGGTTGGAACCTAATCAACCGTGCTACCGGATTTTAATTGTGGACGATCGCGAAGACAACCGCCAACTTTTAGTCAAAATGCTTTCTCCCTTGGGTTTCGGGCTGCAACAAGCCACCAACGGCCGCGAAGCAATAGAAATGTGGGAAAATTGGCACCCGCACTTAATTTTGATGGATGTGCGAATGCCAGTGATGGACGGCTATGAAGCTACTAAAAAAATTAAGGCGAGTATACAGCAGAGAGAGCAAGAGCAGCAAAAAAATGGGGAAATGAATATTTCCGATCCTGAATCCCCAATTCCCAAGATTATTGCTTTGACAGCTAGTACAATTGAAGGAAGGCGATCGTTTGCTTTATTGGTCGGCTGCGACGATTTTATTAGCAAACCTTTCTGCAAAACAGATATATTTGATACCCTCAACAAGCATTTGGGGGTGAAGTATGTCTACTCTAACTCAACGGACTTTATCTCAACAGGCGATCGAAATAATCTATCTGCTTCCCCCTCTAATGCTGGGCTTGCTTGTTTGCCCAAACTTCCCGCAGAATGGATAAACAACATTAAGCAGGTAATCCGCAGTGCTGATTTTGACTTAATTTCCAGGACAATCGAGGGAATAAGGGATGCTCATCCTGAATTTGCCGAAATCCTCCAGGGTCATCTCGATAATTTTGATTACCAGAAAATTTTCAATGTAATTACCGAGACGGAGGAATCAGATAATGCAGATCGAGGCGGAACAAACTGAAAACTATCAAGCAGATATTTTAGTAGTTGACGATACGCCAGATAATCTGCGTTTGTTGATTAGAATTCTGCAAAAAAACGGCTATAAAGTTCGACCTGTTACTAATGGTTTTTCTGCCTTAGATGCGATTGAATCTAGCGCACCAGATTTGATTTTACTAGATATTATGATGCCGGATATTGACGGCTACGAGCTCTGTCAAAAACTGAAATCAGACCCGCAATTTAGGGAAATTCCGATCATTTTTCTCAGCGCGCTAGAAGAAGGAATAAATAAGGCAAAAGCTTTTGAAGTGGGCGGAGCAGATTATATCACAAAACCTTTTCAGGTAAAAGAAGTATTGGCGCGAGTGAGCAATCAACTTACTGTGCGTTCATTGCAAATGCAATTGCAAGAAAAAAATCAAAAATTGACCGATCAAAACTTCCGGTTGCACCAGGAAATCGCTGAGCGCCGCCAGGTTGAAATGGAAACAAGATTGCTGCTGAAAGCTACTCAAGCTATTAGCAAATCTGAGGATTTTGAGTCTGCTATAGATGTGATTTTAGGTTTAATTTGCCAAACTATTGAATGGAATTTGGGCGAAGCTTGGATTCCTTGCAGTGACGGCTTTTTAAAATGCGCTACAGGCAGGTACATCAGCGACTTGAGTTTTGCCGAATTCCGAGAAAAAAGTTGGCAGTTAATTTTTGCTCCCGGTGTGGGACTCCCGGGGAGGATTTGGCAGTCGCAGCAGTGTGAATGGATCGAGGATGTTTCTACTGCACCGGAACAAGTTTTTTTGCGATCGGAAATCGCGGTGAAGGTGGGATTAAAAGCGGCTTTTGGAGTGCCGATTTTGGCGGACAACCAAGTGTTAGCTATTTTGATTTTTTATCGCGAGAAAGTTCTGAAAGGTCAGCCGCGGTTGTTGGAATTAGTGAGCGCGGTTGCTACGCAGCTCGGTTCGCTGATTCAGCGGAAACAAGCTGAGGCAGCGCTGAAATTGCAGCAAGAGCAAACAGAGAAATTGCTGCTGAATATTTTACCGAAACCTATTGCCGAGCGCTTGCAAAAAGAGCGAAAGTTGATAGCAGATCATTTTGATGAGGTGAGCGTATTGTTTGCTGATTTGGTGGGTTTTACAGAGTTTTCTTCTCACAAAAGTCCGACCCAGTTGGTAGAAATTTTGAACGGGATTTTCTCGGAATTCGATCGGTTGTCGGAGTTGCACGGGTTGGAAAAGATTAAGACTATTGGGGACGCTTACATGGTGGTTGGGGGTTTGCCGACGCCGCGGGAAGATCACTCTGAGGCGATCGCACTTTTAGCTTTGGAGATGCAGGCAGCTTTGAGGAGGTTTAATGTCAAAATGGGAGAAAATTTTCAATTGCGGATCGGAATTCACAGCGGTTCGGTGGTGGCGGGGATTATTGGGATTAGCAAATTTAGCTATGATTTGTGGGGGGATACTGTTAATGTTGCTTCGCGGATGGAGTCGAACGGATTGCCGGGTAAAATTCAAGTGACGGTGCAGACTTACGAGCGTTTGAAAGAGCAGTTTGTTTTTGAAGAACGGGGTCATATCCCGGTTAAAGGTAAAGGAAGAATCCTGACTTACTGGTTGATTGAAGCACAAAGTAAATTTTTGTGATTTTTAGAGGTTAATTTCAATTAATATCTAAATTAAATTAAATTTGCACTTTCAGGAGGGCTAATCCTTTGCAAACAGTTGAAACAAAATCGCCAACAGCATTGAAAAGAGTCCTAGTTATTTTAATGTCATTGCTAGGAGTAGCGGTACTGTCGATCGCTACTTTTATCGCTATACCCGGAGAAAAAACGATGTTTGCTGGAAAAAGACCTGCCAATATCGGGATTGTGTCAGGAAAACTTGCAGCGTGCCCGAGTTCCCCCAACTGCGTCAGCAGCTTCAGTCAAGATGCGGAACACAAAATTGAGCCTTTGGCATACACTTCGTCCCCTGCTGAAGCGATGGCTAAGCTCAAAGGGGCGATCGAGTCTTTGGGAAAAACTAAAATTATCACGGCAACGGATAATTACCTCTATGCGGAGTTCACCAGTGCTTTGATGGGCTTTGTTGATGACGTTGAATTTTTGGTAGATGATGCAGCAAAAGTCATCCACGTGCGATCGGCTTCGCGTCTGGGAGAGTCAGATTTAGGAGTTAACCGCAAAAGGATAGAAACTATCAGAACTCAACTAAATCACCTCTGAACTTCAAATTTCTAGCTTTCCCGAAGCCCCTCTCCTGCAAGATGAGGGGCTTTGATTTTTGTAGCTCACTATGTAATGTTCATTTGTAACCATCTACTTAACAATTATTAACAGTAGCAGCTCGCGATAAGGACACCCCATTGCTATGTTCCTACAGATGCTCGCGCACCATCTATATGTAGCACTACTTGTCAGAATTGGTATAAGAAACCTGTTTTCTGCGTCAGTCCTGTTTAATGTAAATTAATGTAAACTCGTGTAATGCTGAGTTTGCCAACAGCCACTATTTGCATCTAGAGGAATTTACAATCTTTAAAATAGCTGAGCGCGCTAGCACAGAAAAAGAGATGCCGTAGTATTCCTATAGTATTAAAGGCACTAAATTATACACTTCTGACTTTAGGGAGAGGGAACTGAACGAATTAATTTCTACTATTAATTTAAGTAGAGCAAAGAGGAAAAAAAACATGGCACTTCAAAGATTAGCAGAATTTTATCCTAATTATCAGGAAGAAATCTTTGCGGGAGACGACATCAAGGGATTTGATGTTTATGCTGGCGACTCTGATGAAAAAGTAGGCACCGTTTATGACGCTTTGGTTGATGACACGGGTCGTTTCCGCTATCTGGTAATTGATACCGGTATTTGGATTTTTGGCAAAAAAGTATTGCTGCCAATCGGCTCTGCTCGCTTCGACTACGGAGCCCGTCGCGTGTACGCAACAGGCCTTCGGAGCAAAGCTCAAGCAGAACAATTGCCGGCTTACAATGAATTAGAAGCAGTAGATTACGATCGCGAAGAACAGGTAAGAGGCGTTTACCGCAATCAAGATACTACCGCTGCAAGCACTGCAACTCCTGCTAGCTACGATCGCAGCAGCTACAGCTACGATCTCGACCGCCCCCTCTACGAAACCAACGAACAGCAGCACCAAAATCTCAAGCTTTATGAAGAACGCTTGATTGCTAACAAACACCGCGCAAAGACAGGCGAAGTAGCAGTTGGCAAGCGCGTGGAAACTGAAACAGCGCGAGCTTCAGTACCCATTGAAAAAGAACGAGTGGTAATCGAGCGAGTAACGCCCGTAGAAGCGGGTCGAGTAGTTTCAGTCGGTGACGCTGACTTCCAATCAGGGGAAGTTGCACGCATGGAAGTTTACGAAGAAACCGCCGACATTCACAAGGAAGCTTTCGTGCGGGAAGAAGTCAACGTCAGAAAAGAAGTGGTTCGCAGCACGGTTGAGGGCGAAGAAACCTTGCGTCGTGAAGAATTAGACGTTAAGAGCGACGGAACTGCGGTTGTAGATAATAAAGATATCTAAACCAACCGCAACAGGTATTGCATAGGAATTGCGCATGAATCACATAATTCTGGCACTGCGCAGGTGAGATTTGTGGCATCGCGCAATTCCTATAGAACGGGGCGGGTGGAGTACGAAAATTGTCTGGTTTTGGCAAACTTTATGCACTTTTCCCGCATCGAGCAATTCCTAAGAGAAATCCCCAAGCATAAAAGTTTCAGGAAATTTTAAAAAATGAACGGTCAAGCCTCAGCAGAAAAGATAGCAACTGCCAAATCAATTGCCCGTCTCAACCGGGTTCCGGAAAAAGTCAGAACTAAGCTAAAAAGTTTTACAGTCAAAGACAACCAAGGTCACTTGGTAGGCAAAGTTAAAGATGTCTATTTCGATCCTAACGGTCAGTTAAACTTTGTGGTGGCAGGGCTAGGCAGCGAAAATACACGCACTTTTTTACTAAGTATTAAGCTGCTAAAAAAAGTAGATTATCACCAAAAAGCTCTGTTTGTAAGTATTAATTCAGATCAAGTCGATCTGCTGCCGCCTGTTTCGGCAAATGGCGGACGCGAGTCTTTAGAAAATGCCTCAGAAGCGCATAATGAATTTAACAACAGCGAGTTAACGAATCCCTCAACAGTTATGTCGAATCTAACAGATGGCGATGATCGCACAGATGAAAATTTGGAGACCGCTGAGGATGAGGAAAACTTGGATATTGTCGATCAAGAAGTAATTCGCCTGCTAGAAGAACGATTGGTGATCAATCGCAGCAAGCGCAAAGTCGGCGAAGTCATCGTGCGCAAAGAAATTGAAACTCGGATGGTACAAGTGCCTATCCAGTGGGAAAAGCTGATTGTCGAACAAGTCGGCGACGATCCGAAGGTGTTGGCAGAAATAGATTTGGGCGAGGGAAGCATCACGGGTATAGATTTGACGGAGATTAAGAGCGATCGCCAGGAACCGACAGTTAAGGCTGAATTTACCTCTGTGCAGAAAGCTAGCAAAATCTTAAATTCGATCGCCTCTCAACCCCGCCACGGTTGCGTCAAAGTCCGCCTAGAACTCGTTCTGGAAGACAAGCAACTTGAGGATACTTACCAAAAATGGATGACGGAACACCACTCAGAGAGTTAAACTATTCGTCCTTTTCGGTGTGGATTTTAGCTATTAGCGAGAAACTTAAATCTCATAGCGGATTGTGGCGATCGTTTCTGCGGACAAATTTTTCCCGCATCTACTAAGATCCTGTGCGGTAAATTAACCGTAATTTTGGTAGGGGCGGGTTCACCAATATCTATAATATAAGCCCGAGATCCGTAAACTCTGCCCGGCCGGGATATTTAAATTTTTAGCGATCGGCATCTCGACAAAATTATACCCAATTGCGGTAAAATTATGCTGGTCAAATTTAAAAGTATTTGAAAATGCCCAGCACAATCTCCGACATTCAAGTAAAAACGATCGCAGGCGCAGACAAGCAGCTAGGAGAGTACGCTGGCAAGGTACTCTTGATAGTTAACGTAGCTTCCCAATGTGGCTATACACCTCAATACAAAGGGCTCGAAGAATTGAGCCAGAAGTACGGCGCGGCTGGACTCCGCGTTTTAGGATTTCCCTGCAACGACTTCGGAGCTCAAGAACCCGGAAGTAATTCAGAAATAGTCAATTTCTGTACTACAAAATACGGCGTCAGCTTTGAATTATTTGACAAGGTACGCGCGATCGGCAGTCAGCAGCACCCGCTTTACGCTAAGCTTACGAGTGCAGTCGAACCCAAGGGTGAGGTTTCCTGGAATTTTGAGAAATTCTTAGTTAGCAAAGAGGGTGAAGTGGTTGCCAGATTCCGCAGCAGCGTGGGCCCAGATTCGCCAGAATTGATCGCTGCGATCGATCGAGAATTGGCAAAATAAGAAGTTCGGTGACGAAGCAGTCTATACGATTTAACAGATTTAACGGATGGATGTTTAGGGAAGAGGGAAGAACTTAAGATGCTTCTTTTCTAAGTTGAGAGCTTCTTTTATTCTTCTCTTCCCCATTGTTTGGAAGCACTCAGCAATTAACAAATACCCATGATGGGATTGAATTGGAGAACTGTTTAATTTAATGGAAAATACATCGGGATTAGATTTAGTTGTAGGTTTACTTGCCTTCGCAATTCTTGCAGGCGGCTTGGCAATGCTATTTGTAGGCATGGCATCGTTCCCTAAAGAAAAATAACCAGAATTGATATTATGTGCGATCGCACATAATAAAAGTGTTTGTATTGAGGAGTGAAGTCCTCATAGAAATCTGAGGAATGAAGTCCTAACTACCAACTTAAAACGGTTATTTTTCAGGACACGATCTGAATAAATATAACAGCATTCAATTTTAACATTCGCAATTGACTATCATGCAAACTACCGAAAACACCGTCAAAATTGTCCTGGCGCCGGGGAACTTGCGGCGCGTTCACCATATCGCTTTAAACGTGCGCGACATGAAAGCTTCCCGCTACTTCTACGGTACAATTCTCGGTTTGCACGAACTCACAGGTGCAGAAATCCCCGCAACTTTAACAGAAATGGTAGCCGCCGGTAAAGTCGCTAATTTCGTCACCCCAGACGGCACTGTGATTGACCTATTTTGGCAGCCAGACTTGGAACCGCCCAACCCTGACCCGGAGAAGGCTTTTACTCGCGCCAACCACTTAGCCTTCGATATCGAGCCGGATTTGTTCGATCGCGCTCTGGAAGTGCTAAAGTCAAATCAAATTGCGATCGACAGCGGCCCCGTCACTCGCGCTACAGGACGCGGCATTTACTTTTACGATCCTGATGGATTTATCATTGAAATCCGTTGTGATGCAGTTTAAACAGTCGCTATCGGGCTGGCGGTGAGCCGTGCGCACCATACATTTACTATTTTGAGCGGGGTGTTCCGCGCGCACCCTAGGTTTAGAGTTGTTTTATTTTCCGTCTTTGCTAATAGATTGCTTCGGCCAAGTAAACCGAAAAGTTGCTCCTTGACCTTCGGCAGATTCTAGGGAAATATTACCCCCTTGACCTTCGACAATTTTCTTCACCAGCGACAAACCAATGCCAGTATTTTCAACTTTATCGCGAGCTTCCAAGGTCTGAAAAATTACAAAAACTTTATCGTGATATTCAGGAGCAATCCCCGGCCCGTCATCCTCTACAGAAAACTCGTAAAAATCATCTAACTCTTTAACCGATATTTTTACGTTACCCGATTCACATCGATTGTGCTTGATGGCGTTGCTAATTAAATTAGAAAAAACCTGCTGTAACGGCAATTTTTCGGTCACAAAAGTTGGCATTCCCGGTTCAATTTTAATCTCAAATCCAGGCGGCGGTGCCAACGAATCAATAATTTCTGCTAATAACTTTTCAACTTCTACATTTTCTGAAGACACTTGAATGCGTCCGACGCGGGAATATTGCAGCAGTCCCTCAATCAAACCTTCCATGCGGTGAACTCTGCCGCGCAGCAGGTTCATTTGGTGCAGAGTATCCTCTGTCATCGAGTCGCTGAGGTCTTCTTCTATCCAACTGCTGAGATTTGCGATCGCCCTGAGCGGCGCTTTCAAATCGTGAGAAACTACATAAGCAAACTGGTCTAATTCTTGATTCCGCTTTCTCAAAACATTCGTCGTTTTAGCCAGCATCTGCGCCGTCCAAGTCAATTCTTCAGCGCGCAACCGCAACGATTCCTCAGCTTGTTTGCGTTCCCTAATATCTTCTACCACACCCATCAGAAATGGACTGCCATCTTGTTCTCGCAGCACCGAAACCGTTAAGTTTGCCCACACCAACTCTCCATCTTTGCGGACGTAGCGCTTTTCCATACCATAATGTTCAACTTTTCCTGCTAACAATTGGCGCAAAATTTCCAGTTCGCTTGCCAAATCCTCCGGCCAAGTAATCTCCTGAAATCTTTTTTCCATCAATTCTTGGCGGGTGTAGCCCAAAATCTCGCAAAGTTTTTGATTGACTAACAGAAATTTGCCTTCGACAGTCTTTTGGGCCATGCCGACTGCCGCCTGCTCAAAAGTAGCGCGAAACCGCTGCGCGCTTTGGGCTAAAGCAATTTCTGAGCGCTTGCGATCGCTAATATCGTTGCTGATTTCCAAAATAGCCACTGGTTTATCTCGATCGTCGCGCTGCAAAGTCCACCGGCTGGCCACGGTTATTTTTGTCCCGTCTGCCTTGGTGCGTACCAGTTCCCCTTGCCAAGAACCCCGCTCGAAAAACACTTTTTGAATTGCCTCGAAAGGTTGCGTCCATTCTGTTTGCAAAAGCTCGTGAATATTTTTTCCTACTGCTTGCGACTTCCGCCACCCGTAGAGCCACTTCGCTCCCAAATTCCAATAAGAAATCGCGCCGTTCAAGTCGAGCACCGCGATCGTATCGTTCGCTAAATCCAGCATTTGCGCTTGCTTGCGCAGAGTTTCCTCAGCTTCTTTCCTTCTTCTGGCATCGCGGCAAATCGCAATAAACAACTGTTGATTTGCCAGACGCATTTCGCTGACAGCCAACTCCATCGGAAACTTGGTTCCGTCGCTGCGAAGTCCAACTGTTTCTTGCTGGTAAGTCTTCAGCTTAGTATCGGGATTTAACACAAAATATTCGATCGAATAATCCCCCGCGCTGCTGTCCGGCTCCGGTTGAGCTATCAGCCGCCGCAGGTTCGAGCCAATTATGCGATCGGCTTTCTCCCCAAAAATTTTTTCTGCTGCCCTATTAAAAGACTCAATATTTCCCTGTGCGTCCAAAGTAATAATACCGTCAGCCGCATTGTCTACCACAGCTTGAATGCGACTTTTACTTTCTTCCAAGCCAGCTTGCCGCTTCCTCAATTCCTTCTCTAAACTATCAAATAAATACCAAGAAGCCCCTGCACCCAAACAGCCGAAAACCAAACCAGCTAATTGCACGAAATTAATGCAATCTATCAACTCCCGTATTTGCCCCTCTAAAGATTTCTGGTAGGCTTCGCGCGCATCAGCAAACGCATTAATTTTTTCGCGCAGTCGATCCATCTTCAATTTACCTTGAACGAACACCTGAATTGTTTCCGGCGACTGCACCCTTGTTGCCGAACTGTCGAGCTTATTCAAAGTGTTTTGCAAGAAATTTATTTGCTGTTCGGTACTTTGTTTAATTTCTGCAAATCGCTGAGCTTGCAGTTGATTGTCTCGAACCATAACCTCGAGTTTAGCCAGCAGCAGGGGCAAACTCTTCTTTGCTTCTAAGTAGGGTGATATAAATTCGCGGCGCTTTGTCAACCCGTAACCCCGAATGCCCGTTTCTGCATCCACCACGATTGTTAACAAGCGGTTAGTTTCTTCAAGTATTTCCTTATTAATATTTGCTCGCTTTCTTATCTGTAGGCTGCTATCCCGGAGCCCTGCAATTGTTATCAGCGAAGCAAACAGACAAATCACGGGGATAGTAACGATGACTGTTCCCCGCTGGCGAATTGGTCGGTCTGTCCATACAAATTGGACGCAGCGATCGAGCAAATACTTCACGGATGTTGAAGGAGAAAGTTTGCTCGCAGTATATCGTTTTTTGGCAATTTAAGCTAGGGATAAGTTCGTTTTTTTTGTTTGGCGATCGCTGGGGACTAACCGTGGAAACTAGATTAGACCCCTGCTATACCTACCTGCTGAGAGTAACAGCAGATTTTTTTGAACGGTTTTTAAACGGAGACAAGGAGAAGGAAATGCCTTTTTTCGGCAGCGAGACAGCAGGAGAACTAAAAACGAGCCTTTGTGCTTTACCTTCGTTTTCGCCTTCGGCTTTTGCTGTCAAACTAGAGTCTGTTTCGCAAGCGTTCTGAACATTTGTAACTACAGTAGTCCACCTGCCTGTAACGGGATCGCGATAACAAGTGAAAGGATTTATTTTTAGCGGTTGACTGCAAGGTTTAATCATGTAGATGCACTCCTTTGATTCTCAGAACTTGCGCACTGCTTTCAGCAGCAGTGCTATCTCGCCAGTAGAAACACCAGTATGAAGGCAAAAAGCAGAATTGTGTTTCTGTGCTCAGAGACTTTTGATAATTCCTGATTTCCTGTTAACTTTTGCCTTCTACTGGTTGCCGACCATAGCATTACTTTTACCAAAATGCCTTTCTGCAAGCAACCCCTCACCCCCTTAATCAGGTTGAGGTGCGACTTGTGAATGCAGCGAGGCGCGAGATCCTGCCTGCGGGAAAACTTTGGGATAATACAGGTATTCTAGGCTGGGAAAAAATGTTACTGTGTGATCGGCAACAGACGTCGATCGCGATCTGTGTCACAATTAAAAAGGGAATTGGTAATTGGTAATGGCGAATTGATAATGAGGGAATTAGTAATCGGGAATTATTCCATCTCTTCCTTTCCTTAAATCGGTTAAATCCCGTAGACAATCCGTTGTATAACTTCATTCTAACTAATATTAACTTTTGCCTTTAATTGAACAGTAAAAGTAGAGCCAACACCAAACTGGCTCTCAACAGTGATATCGCCACCCATCATCTGGCAAAACAAGCGGCTAATGGCTAATCCTAAACCGGTGCCGCCGTACTTGCGAGTAGTCGAAGCATCCCCTTGAATAAAAGGTTGAAACAAACCATGCTGCTGTTCTGCCGACATCCCAATCCCCGTATCGGATACCTGCAAATAAACCGAATCGCTGCCGCCTGCTGATTCGCGAGTCGCGCTCAACAGCACGGTTCCACCTTCGGTAAACTTCAGGGCATTCGAGAGCAAATTGAACAGAATTTGCCGGACTTTAGTCAAATCTGCATACATCACTCCCAAATTGGGAGAGCAAGAAACTTGCAATTCATTGTGATTTTTTTCGACCAAAGGGTGCAAAGTTGCAACGACTTCTTCTATTAAATTGCCGAGGTCAAAATTTTCTAAATAAAGCTCCATCCGACCCGCTTCTATCTTAGAAAGGTCGAGAATATCGTTAATTAAAGTCAGCAAGTGTTTGCCAGCGTTATAAATTTTTTGGGTGTCCGGAAGTATCTCTTCGAGTCCCGATTCCAGTGCTTCTTCTTGTAGCATTTCGCTGTAACCGATAATCGCGTTGAGTGGCGTCCGTAGCTCGTGGCTCATATTGGCTAAAAAAGTGCTTTTAGCTCTCGAAGCTGCTTCAGCTTTGTGTAAGGCTTCTTGCAAAGCTATTTCGGTTCTTTTGCGCTCGGCAATTTCGATGCGGAGCAGTTTATTGGCGGCGGTGAGTTGAGCGGTACGCTGATCCACGGTCATTTCTAGCTGCGCTTTGGCTTTGGAGAGTGCTTCCTGAGCCCGCTGGCGCTCAAATCCTTCGATCGCCAGCGCTACCAAATTTGCCAAAGAATCGGCGAATGTGCGCTCCTCCAGAGCCCACTGGCGGGGCGCGCCGATATGTTCGAGAGAGAGGATACCGACGATCTGACCGCCGAGCCTAATTGCTACATTTAAGATGGATGAATTTGGCTTGCTGGCATCTGGCACCACAGCGGAATGTTCGGCTACCGAAGGTAAGTGGGAAAAATTTCTTTTTAGAGAGTTTTGAGTCTTTGGCACAGGTTCTAAAGGTTTGTCCGATCGCGCATTTTCGCCCGGTGCGTCGCCTTCAACATCTAAAGTTGAAAATTTTAAATCGCTTGCCGATATGGACTGGTGGCTCAAATGATTCTCGCGGGTGCGATCGTACAAGTCCAGACAAACTAATTTGAGGTTGGGTATTGTAAATTTAGAACGATTGACCGACTCGTGTTCCTCTGGGGCGGCCGTCTCTGTATCGATCGATTCTGTTTGGTTGTGGGCGAGCGCTCTCTCGGTAAAATTTAGCTGAGGATCGATCGGGTAGCGAGTTCCAAATCTTCCAGGGTTGTAAAGCCAGACGCTGACTTTTTCCACATCCAAAGTGCGGGCGGCAGCCTCAGTAATTTCGCGAATTCCCACATTCAGCGCACCGCTGTTGAGAGTCCTCTGCCGACCTAGCTGCAACAAAGCCAAACTCTGGCGGCGGAGCCGCTTTTCGCTCTCTTGGAGGGTTTGTTCTGCTTCCTTGCGCTGGGTGAGGTCGTACAAGGCGCACAATGCCGTCTGCTGACCGTTAAACAGCAGCGGCTCAACCGAGATCATCACCCAGAAAGGGGTGCCGTCTGACTTTTTGCAGTGCAGTTCGTAGTTTTGGAGGTGTCCGTCTTTAGCAATTGCCTCAAGTACCTTTGGGCGATCGCTGGGGTTGAAGTAAAAGTCGGGAGTCCTGCTGCCGATCAATTTTTCTAGGGGTAGGTTCAGGAGAGAAGCCAATTGAGGGTTCGCATACAGAATTAAGCCGTCACAGAGGCGAGAAACCAATACTGGAACGGGAGTTGCCGAGGCGATCGTCCGAAACTGCTCTTCGCTTGAACGCAGTGCCAACTCAGCTTTGCTCAGCAAGTGAGCTTCCATCGTATCCGAATGTTCGGTGGTAGTCTCCAGCATAATTTCTAGGTCAGTCTTTTCGCGCTTCAAGTTTTCAAGTTCTGCACTCAGCCGCTGAACGTCAAAAAGTAGCTGTTCTGTCGATGGTTCTTCCTGCATAGCAATTGAAAATTGGTAATTTTTAGTTTATTTTGAATTTTTTTACGGTTTTGTGCTAGCTTAACTATGACTTATTCCCATTAACTTCAGCCACCCTCATCCTGGTTCCCGGACTTAGCTTGGGGTTCATTTTTTTTACCTTTTTCTATACTATTCCAATTCTAAGTGCAAGGAAGGCATCAGCCGTTGCAAGTTCTTCAGAGATTTTTTCTGCCAGGGGATCTGTTTAGAGCCTTTTATGGCGATTTGAATATTTTTTTGCTGGCGCACTTTGATAATAAATTTTGAGACAATATTAATTCCCGAACTATTTAAAAATTCTAGCTTTCGCAAGTCTAGAGTAACAGTGTTTGGCGAGGATTCAGCCACTTCGTTGAGCAGATCGACGATCGGCGCGTATTCTTCCACCTGGCTGAGTCGGAACGAGCCGCTGCAGGTCACTGTTTGGGTATCGCCATCGTAGCTGAGCGTGTAATCTTTGGTCTTAATCTCCATACTTTTCTCGGTTGTGGGTTGTTAGCGGTAAAGGGGCTTTGGGTACGGGAGCGAGGATTGAGCTTCAGGCTAGCACGATAAAAATTCGGCCGTTTGCCGAATGCCTTTGCAGGTGTAACTTGTATTACATATACTGCTAACTGTAGCATTGCCACAGGGCAGTTATGAGTTATTTTGGGATTTATCAGTTGTGATACCAGTTGGAAAAAAGAATGCAACTGTTGACTAGATCTCTACCCTGGTAGTCATTAGTCATTGCCAATTATTCAATTATTCAATTATTCAATCGAAAATTGTAGGAGTTGTGGGGCTGTAGGAAACCAGCTTTTGCTGAAGTTCCGAGTTATCAATTCAGTTTTTTTTCTCAATTTAGTATTGACAAATTCACCAAAATGTGAGACAAATTTCACATCTAACCCAGCAGTGAGTAGGAGAAAATTAAATGGCAATTTCACAAATTACAGAAAAGCTTTTGGCTGCTAAAAAAGCTAAGGGAATTAGTTTTGCAGATTTGGAAAAACTTTTGGGGCGCGACGAAGTTTGGATTGCCGCGGTTATTTACCGTCAAGCAACCACATCTGAAGATGAAGCAGAGAAAATTGTCTCGGCTTTGGGACTAGATGGCGAGACGGCTGCGGTTCTCTGCGAACCTCCGTTAAAAGGTTCTTTGGAGGCCTCGGTTCCGGTCGATCCTCTGATTTATCGTTTCTATGAAATTATGCAGGTTTACGGGATGCCGCTCAAAGCAGTGATACAGGAAAAATTTGGTGACGGGATTATGAGCGCGATCGACTTTACATTGGATGTCGAGAAAGAAGCAGACCCAAAAGGCGATCGAGTGAAAATAATTATGTCGGGAAAATTTTTGGCCTACAAAAAATGGTAAGCCAGTCTTGCTTTACCTTCAAGTGAAAATTAAAAAATCAAAATTTGGTCGAATGACTAATGACTAATGACTAATGACTAATGACTAAGGCCTCAAAAGTGTTAACTTAGAAATAGAGATCGCGAAGCTTGACTCCGCCAAAAAAACGGAGACAAGCCCCCGACTTAAGTCGTGCAGAGCCCCAAATTTTAGACCATAGTTCAGCTCCAAAATTCATCTGTGGAGTAAATCTAAAATCTAAAATCTAAAATCTAAAATCGACTGACTGGCTTGGGTGTCCGATCGGGAAACCTTTCTAGGGCAGAGCTAAGGTCGATCCCGCGGCAACTTCCCCAGTAGAAACAAGCAACCGCAACCGTAAAGTAAGAGGCAAATATGTCAAAATATGACTCCCATCTGAGATGCTCCTTTTGCGGCAAGTCGCAAGAGTACGTCCGCAAGTTAATAGCTGGGCCCGGGGTCTACATTTGCGATGAATGCGTGGAACTGTGCAATGAAATTTTAGAGGAGGAGTTCTTTGACTCCAGTAAAACAATTGGTCAACAGATTCCCCAATCAGAGGTGCGAGAGTCTCAGGGACAAGGAACGCGGCGTCCGGGTCGATCGAATAAATCGAAAATTGTTTTAGGTCAAATTCCGAAACCGACAGAAATCAAGCAGCATTTAGACAACCACGTCATCGGCCAGCATTCAGCAAAAAAAGTCCTTTCTGTAGCAGTTTACAACCACTACAAGCGCTTGAGCGTTGACCAAGCTAAAGATAGCGACAAGTCTTCTCCTGACAGCGATGTAGAACTGCAAAAATCCAACATCCTGCTAGTCGGGCCGACAGGTTGTGGCAAAACTTTGTTAGCGCAAAGTTTGGCGCAAATGCTGGAAGTCCCGTTTGCGGTAGCGGATGCGACGACGCTGACAGAAGCTGGATATGTCGGCGACGATGTAGAAAATATTTTGCTGCGGCTTCTGCAAATGTCGGATTTTGATGTCGAATCGGCGCAGCGCGGCATTATTTATATTGATGAAATTGACAAGATTGCTCGCAAAAGCGAAAATACTTCGATTACCAGGGATGTATCAGGAGAAGGAGTGCAGCAAGCGCTGCTAAAAATGTTGGAAGGAACGGTGGTTAACGTGCCCCCGCAAGGAGGCCGCAAACATCCTTACCAAGATTTTATTCAAGTTGACACGAGCAAAATTCTATTTATTTGCGGCGGTGCTTTTGTCGGTTTGGAAAAAATAGTTGAACAGCGTTTGGGTAAAAAATCCTTGGGCTTTATTCAGCCAACAGAAAGCGACAGCAACTCAACTTTGCCGGCTAAGGATAAGCGGGCTGCTGATATTTTGCAGCAGGTACAGCCTGACGATTTAGTCAAGTTTGGTTTGATTCCTGAGTTTGTCGGGCGGATTCCGGTGGTGACGGTGATTTCGCCGCTGGATGAAGCAGCTTTGATGCAGATATTGACCGAACCCCGGAATGCGCTGGTGAAGCAGTATCAAAAGCTGTTGAAGATGGACAGCGTGGAATTGGAATTCCAGCCGGAAGCGCTGCGGGCGATCGCCCAGGAGGCCTATCGTCGCAAAACTGGCGCCAGAGCTCTCCGCAGCATTTTAGAAGAGTTAATGCTGGATGTGATGTACGAGTTGCCTTCTCGCAAGGATGTGGCTAACTGTATGATTACTCCTGAAATGGTCGAGAAGCGATCGACTGCTGAATTACTGTGGCATCCCGCATGGCACAAACAGCACGAAACTGCATAATTTATAGTTTGTAGGGTGCTTGTGGCGCACCCTACAAGCTTGGCAAATTTACTTTATGACAGTTAAAAAAATGTCAACAGATATAGATAAAAAAAGTAAAAAAATCAGATTTTTAGTATCCAGTCTGCTGGTACGGAGTTTAATTTACAGCGGCTTTTTTGCTGGCATACTAGCATCTTTTTACAATTTCAAACTCAACACTATTAAAATCTCAAGTAGTGGCAAATCTTCGGCAGCAGATAGTGGCCAATCTTGGGCAGCAGAAGCAGAGATGGCTTCGATCAATAAAGCGCAGGAAGATTACTATGCAAAAAATAACAAATTTAGTGATTCCCTGGAAGGGTTGGGTGTACAAGGTGTCGGCACAAAAGATAACTATAAGCTTGAATTTCAGTCATCATTAATGGAGCCAGTTCAAACCTTGGAGAATAAGCGCGAACCAGCACAATTTGAAAGGGCGATCGCAATTTCTATACCTATGGATTTCTCTGTACCCGAGGAAAAAGAGTACGGCGCAGTATATATAGGAGCAGTATTTGCTTTCAAAAAAGATGTTAGCAATCAACTAACAACTATTTCAGCCATCTGCGAAAGCGAGCCGGAAAAGGAGGGGTATCAAAGCAATCCGACGCAGCCAACTTTTGACGGCACAGAAATTCACTGCCCGCCCGGTACAACTATTTTAAGGTAATACCTTTAAACTATTTTGTGTCATTCTTTGATTGTCTAAATAAAATTCAAACTTCCAATTCCCAGGCTTGGCATCCTTTGTAAAATTGTACCCGCACCAAGTATTTAGTCGCTCTGCCGTTGTTCTTAAACGAGATATACCCTGGGCTGCCAATTTTCCTTGAGAGTCAAATACCCTACAAATACCTTCATATTCTCCCTTGGACAAGTTAGTTACACTGACAGCAAAATAAACTTTATGTGGTTTTTTTAAAGACACAAAATTTCTAATTTGTTCCGATTTTAGCTCGCTAGTTAACATCACTTGAGTCACAGGTTTTACATTCTGTTGGCTGGTTTCTGTTAGGGACTTAGCTAGTTGTTGAGGTTTAGGAGATTTCAGGATAAACGGGATAAAAATAGCAGCACTTGCTGTCAACACTCCGATTGATATGAGTGGAAGTTTTGATTTTTTAGGCTGGCGAACTACCTCCAGGGAAATTAAATCATTGAGGGCTGCATCTGCGGAAGAATAGCGGTGTTTAAAATTCGGTTCCACCATTTTTTGCAGCCAGTCAAGAAATTGTGGAGTTAGCTGCGGTAAGCGATGTTTAAAATTAATCCGCCCCGTGTCGTCCATCAAGCTGCCAATTTCGGTAGAATTGATGCCGATTAGCAAGCAAATTAGCGTGGCGCCGAGGCTGTATAAATCGGATGCGACTGTTAGCTGGCGGTTGAACATTTGTTCGGGCGGCATAAAGCCCAAGGTGCCTTTGACAACGCTGCTGGCAGCGACTTCTCCCCCCCCGATTCTAGCAAATCCGAAATCGACAAGGCTGACATTGAGGCGATCGTCCACCAAGATATTTTCCGGCTTCAAATCTCTGTGGATAACGGGCGGCACCCGATTTTGCAAGTATTTGAGTATTTCTAACACAGAGATAGCAATTTGCTTAGTCTTTTGCGGTGTTTGCTGCGGCGAAGTAGCGAGGGAATTAGCATCTTTGTATTCCTGTACCATGCAGAAACCCGATGCTGTTTGGAAAGAATCTAAATAACGGGGAATGTTGGGGTTATCTAGTGCGCGCAAAATCTCAATTTCTTTTTCGTAAGCTTGATATTGGGCCCAATTAGCACCAGTCTGGGCAAATTGAAATTGTTTGACAACAACGGAACGTTCGGTATTAATTTCAGTAGCGAGATAAGTAACTCTACCGCCCGCGCGGTTGTGTCCGAGTTCGCGAGTTACTTGATAGCCGTAGTTGGAAAAATCAGGAAAATCATTCATAGGTAATTTGTAAGGTTCGTAGTAAGGACTTTAGTCCTCAAGGACTAAAGTCCTTACTATGAAAAAGTTTTTACGGTTTAATTAAATTGGGTTGGGATTTGCGATAGTCGGCAAGAATTCTTTTTGGTTTAAAAAAAATCATGTTAATTAGCGGAATTGCAGTAACGGCTAAAAATGCCATTGTAGTTCCTCCTACAGCTATAAGTTCCATTGGTTCAACCGATTTTAAGTGAGTGACGAATTTTAAAAATAGTTGAAATGCTACTCCCAAACTTATACAGAATCCGGTAGTAATAAAAGTTATTTTTGTAGCATCTACTTCAAGGATTTGTCTGGATATCAGCTCGTCAATCAGATTGTTAAATGTCGAATTGACAATCTTGTAAATCAGGGATGCTAGCGCTAGAATCAAGACTACTATAACGCTCACCATCAGCCCCATCACTCCCATATAAACATACAATGAAAACAATAAAAGCAGCATAATAACTGCTACGATCGTAGAATTCATAATACTTCCTAGTATTAAGGCTCCAAGTAAAGTTACTGAGATCGAAACAAGCACTAAGCCAGCACACACAAAAATTATTAATTGATAATCGCTCATACCTTTCGGGATATCAAAAGCAATACTGATTAATATACTAATAAAACCAGAGAACATTAATCCTATCAACCCTCCACATAAAGCTCCAAGCCAATTAAAATCATATTTTTTTAAGTTGGATGTAATGGCAATTTCTGCGACTAAAAATCCCAATAATCCACTCGTAATGCAGATTGTCAGCATGATAGTAGTAATCCAAGAATTCAAAAAGCTGGAAGGCTCTGGATCATTGAAATTACCATGATCCTTTAAGTAAAGTATCAAACCTGATAAGCTAGAATAGCACAGAAAAGTTGCTAAAATCAAACAGCACATAAAAGTCAGCCAGCATACTGACAAAAAAATATTTTTTTGCGGTACGGGCAGCGGGGCTGTTGTAACTTGCAATTCTATTGTATGAATTTCTGGCTCAGAATTGGCACGCAAGATAATTTGGCGTTTATAAGTTTTACTTGCTAGCAACTTTTGAGTGTAAACTCGAATTTGACACTTAATATTATTGTTTTCAAATGCTTGCGGTTCACAAAAAATCCAAGAGTGATCGTAAGGGGTATGTGGCGGGTCATTCGGATGCGGTGCGACTTCCCATCTTCCTGATAAAATTGTATCGGGAATTGGGTTGCTAATGGCGATCGCGCGTGTTAAGATTTCTCCATATTCAGTAGCTGTAAATTTAAGCCGATCGCGCTCAAGCCTCACTTTCGGCAAACGGCTAACATCCAAAGATTTCAGAACCGCCAAAGCTTCAGTGGCTGATTTGTATCGGTCTTGCAATCTCGGTGCTACCATCCTGTCCAGCCAGTTCATCCAACCCTGCTGCAACGGCGGTACTAAATGCCGAAAATGAATGCTATAATTATCGTCGATCAAGTTGCCGACATCCACTGATTTTGTACCAGTTAACAAGCAAATCAGCGTCGCACCCAAGCCGTAAAGGTCGGATGCTTTTGTTAATTTTCGGTTGAACATTTGTTCCGGTGGCATGAATCCCATCGTGCCTTTGACGACGCTGCTAGCCGCGATATTTCCACCTCCTAGCCGAGCAAAACCGAAGTCTACTAAGTAAACATTTAACTGTTCGTCGATTAACAAGTTTTCCGGTTTGATGTCGCGGTGGATTACGGGCGGTTTTTGGGATTGCAGGTAAGCTAGAATTTCTAAAGTGGCGATCGCAATTTGCTTGATATCCGGCGGAGAAAAAGTCCGCGCGACAGCAGATTCGGCATTTTTGTATTCCTGCACCATGCAGAAACCGCTGTCAGTTTGAAAAGAATCGAGATAGCGGGGAATGCCAGGACGATCGAGATTTTGCAAAACTTTAATTTCTTGTTCGTAAGCTTCGTATTCTTCCCAGCTAGCACCTAATTGGGCAAATTGAAATTGCTTAATTACAACGGATTTTTTTGTGTTAATTTTTGTGGCAAGATAGGTGACGCGGCCGCCCAAACTGTTGTATCCGAGTTCGCGACTTATTTGATAGCCATGTTTGGAAAAGTCTGGAAAAGCGTTCATAGGTAATTACTATGGTTGGTAGTAAGGACTTTAGTCCTGAAGCCGTTATCTTATAAGGACTAAAGTCCTTACTACGAACGAAACGATCGCTCCTACAAACATAACTTTTTTGAAAAAAGGCGGCAAGTGTGATAGGATTTGATTTCGCGATCGGTTCTAGCGGGGAGCAGCCGTTAGAGGAAACGGGGAAAGTTCGGTGCAAGTCCGGCGCTGTCCCGCAACTGTAATGAAACCGTTGTGGTTTCTCAAGTCAGAATGCCCGCCGATATCTAACTCACTTTTGAACGCATCTGCGAGGTACGGATGATGGATGGAATTAACACGGCTGTACGCACAAAGCACAGTCTGTTTGTTTGCACTGCTTGCGCTAGTGTTTGGAAAAACGGCAAGCGCGAAGGTAAAAGCGGCGGCCAACAATTTATGGAAGACTTATCGAAACTCGCTAAAGATTGGGAGTTTTCTGATAAATTTGAGATTCAAGAAGTTGAGTGCATGAGTGCTTGCAGTCACTCTTGTGCGGTGTCTTTTGCTGCTGTTGGAAAGTACACTTATCTGTTTGGCGATTTACCAGCAAATGAGTCGGAAAGCGTCGAGGCTGTACTCGAATGCGCGGGTCAATACTATGCCAAACCTGACGGTTTGTTGCCTTGGTCTGAGCGTCCTCAAGCTCTGAAAAAAGGCGTTTTAGCAAAGATTCCACCACTACCAAATTAGATAGGTTTGTAGTAGGGACTTTAGTTTTTCCTTCTCGTTCCTAGGGTTTGCCTGGTAACGCATACGCATAGGCTCTGCTTCGTATTAAAAGCGCTCCTTTATTCCAGCTAGGCAGAGCCTCTAGATCGGTATTCCCAGGCTATGCTTGGAAACGAGATATCCCATCACCAAATAAGCACAAAATTATCAATGCACAAAATTCCTGTTACTGTCATCACTGGTTTTCTCGGTAGCGGCAAAACTACCTTAATTCGCCACTTATTGCAAAATAATCAAGGTCGCCGCATTGCTGTTCTAGTTAACGAATTTGGCGAAATCGGAATTGATGGAGAACTGCTGCGCGATTGCCAAGTTTGCGACGAAGAAGAAAATGTCAGCAGCAATATTGTTGAACTAACAAATGGTTGTCTTTGCTGCACTGTTCAAGAGGAATTCTTGCCGACTATGCAGGAATTGTTGAAGCGTAGAGAGCAAATTGATTGTATTTTAATTGAGACTTCTGGCCTCGCACTTCCTAAACCTTTGATTCAAGCTTTTCGCTGGCCGGAAATTCGCACCGGTGCTACTGTGGACGGTGTTGTTGCTGTTGTGGATTGCGAAGCTATTGCTAGCGGTACTTTTGTCGGTGATATCGATGCTTTGATGGCACAGCGACAGGCTGATTCTAGTTTAGATCACGAAACTCCGATCGAGGAATTGTTTGAAGACCAGTTAGCCTGTGCCGATATGGTACTTTTAACGAAGGTCGATCGCGTAGATGCGGAAACTCACCAGAAAGTCCAAAGCTGGTTGCAGCAAGAATTGCGTCCGAGTGTAAAAATTGTGCCCTGCAAAGGTGGCGACATTAACCCCGATGTGCTACTGGGATTTAATGCGGCGGTTGAGGATGATTTGGAGTCTCGCCCGAGTCACCACGATGCCGAGGAGGAACACGAACACGATGATGATATTAACTCGACTTTCTTTATTGCCGATCGCGAATTTGAACCTGAAGCTTTGGTGAAAAAACTGCAGTCCTTGATGCAGCAGGAGGAAATCTATCGGATTAAAGGGTTTGTGGCGGTTCCCAAGAAACCGATGAGGATGGTGTTGCAAGGTGTGGGATCGCGGATAGAATATTTTTACGATCGTCCTTGGCAACCTTCCGAGCTCCGTCAAACTAAATTAGTGCTGATCGGTCGAGAGTTAGAGCGCGATCGAATTGCAGCAATGATTAACAATTAATTGTCATCTCAGAGGGGCGGGTTGAGGGATATTTTGAATTGCAGCAAATATTATTGGTAAAACTCGCTCCTCCAAGCTCTCACGAACAATTTATTAACATTATTTAATATTGTGACCGCTGCCAGCAAGTCTGGTATAGAATAGCGATAATGGTTATCATTGTACAATAATCGAGGTCAAGTATGGTGACTGCTGGGGCGATCGAATCAGTTCCTGTTACCGTTCTCACAGGCTATCTGGGTGCAGGCAAAACTACGCTACTCAACCGCATTTTAACACAGGAACACGGCAAAAAAGTTGCAGTCATCGTCAACGAATTCGGCGAAGTAGGCATCGACAACCAACTGATAATTGATGCCGACGAAGAAATTTTCGAGATGAACAACGGCTGCATTTGCTGTACAGTCCGAGGCGATTTAATTCGGATTATCGGTAACTTGATGAAGCGGCGAGACAAATTCGACCACATAGTCATCGAAACCACAGGTTTAGCCGACCCCGCACCCGTAATTCAAACCTTTTTTGTTGACGAAGATATGCGGGAAAAATTGCTGCTAGATGCAGTTGTCACCGTAGTCGATGCCAAGCACATCTGGCAGCACTGGGACGCAGACGAAGCTCAAGAACAAATTGCCTTCGCTGATGTAGTTTTGCTCAACAAAACTGATTTAGTGACTGAGGAAGAATTGGCAGAATTAGAAAAGCGAATTCGTGCGATGAATGCAATGGCAAAAATTTACCGCACCCGCAACGCTGAATTAGCAATGGAGGCTTTGTTGGGCGTCAAAGCATTTGATTTGAACCGGGCATTAGAAATCGAACCAGACTTTTTGGGCGAACACACTCACGAACACGACGAAACAGTTACTTCCGTAGCAATAGTAGAATCCGGCGCTATTGACCGCAACAAATTCAGCGATTGGATTGAGGAATTGTTGCGGACTCAAGGGCCGAATATCTTTCGGACAAAAGGCATTTTGAATGTCGCCGGAGACAACAAGCGATTTGTTTTCCAAGGAGTACACATGGTGTTTGATGGCCGACCGGATAGACCTTGGAAAGCCACCGAAACTCCGAAAAATGAACTCGTATTCATCGGTCGCAACTTAAACGAAAATCAATTGCGAGAGGATTTCCGTAAATGTCTGGTTTAACTGAAATCTTGAAGTATTTTTAATCAGCCTTTTAGGAACAGGCAAGATGCCTGTTCCACAAGAATAAACTTCATCTCTTGTGGAACGGGCATTTTGCCCGTTCTTAAAAATAGTGCAACATCTCAGATTCAATAAATATGGGTAACGAAAAGACAAATAAAAGTGAACAAACCCTGGAAATTCATGCCGAAGCAATGCTGTCTGACTACGTAACTGCTGTTACTTGGTCGCCGGATGGTACAACTTTAGCAGTCTGTTCTGCTGCGGGCGAAGTGATGCTGGCGACAGTAGGGGCAGTTAATAAATTGTCCTTGCAAACGCTACAAACTGCCACGGGTAAATCAGCCGATTGCTTGTCTTTTTCCCGCGACAGTCAATTCCTAGCTGCTGGCGGACAAGATGGAAAAGTGCGAATTTGGCGCGTTAATTCTGGGGAATTAATTGCTGGTTTGGATAACCAGCGCGTCTGGGTTGACAAGTTAGCTTGGAGTCCCAACTGCAACCAGTTAGCTTTCAGTATGGGCCGGTACGTTCAAGTATGGAATGCTGAGGATAATGTTGTTGAAGTAACGCTGAATTTCGACTCATCATCTATCCTCGATTTAGCATGGCATCCTATGGTTCAATATCTGGCAGTTAGCGGCTATCAAGGTGTCAAAGTTTGGCATGGCGAAGACTGGGACGAAGACCCGGAAATTTTATCAGTCCCCTCTGCAACAGGTGCAATTGCTTGGTCGCCACAAGGGGAATATTTAGCTTGTGGCAATATGGACAACACTCTAATTGTTAATGAATGGGGCAATTTTGAACCCTGGGTAATGCAGGGTTTTCCGGGGAAAGTTCGGGAGTTAGCTTGGTCGGATAAAACTAATTCATTGGGTGCGCCTTTGTTAGCTGCTGCGAGTTCGGAAGGCATTTCAGTGTGGGAAAAACACGCTGATGAAAGTATCGGTTGGGATTCTTGGGGGTTAGAGGTGCATGAAAAAGTTGTAAATGCGATCGCCTTTCAACCTAGCACATTTTTATTAGCTTCCGCAGCCGCAGACGGTCAACTTTGTTTGTGGTACGAAGCAGAACAATTGCTGCAAATTCTAGAAGGTGCAGAGGGCGGTTTTTCCTGTCTGGCATGGCATCCCGAAGGCCAGTTTCTGGTCGCGGGCGGCTGTGCAGGTGAATTGCTGGTTTGGTCACAATCTATGGGCGGCAAAGAGTTCGCGGGGTGCTAAGTTCGCATACGCACCCGTTTGACTAAAACATATACAATTGAAAACTTTAGGACTTACCCACTGGTGCCCAGAAACCGGGTTTTTCGAGCGTCTACTTCGTTGCAGACCGCATCGAGTAAAAAACCCGGTTTCTAAGCGTAGAAGTGCGTCCAGGACTGAACTTGCTCTTTACAAAATCCTAGATTACTATAAGTAGGGCGTTAAATTACTTTTTGGGTAAGTAAGCGTAAAAAACGCACAACAGATAAACCTTGTGCGTCCAGGAGTGTTATCCTCTCTTTCTTGTCAAAATCCCTTGACTGGGACTGAACAGCAAAGCTAGTAAAAATAACCCAAAAACAACTAATACAATTGCCGCACCAGACGGCATATTCAAATAATAGCTGAAATACATACCAGTCACGCTAGCTGTAATCCCAATAATTGATCCCAATCCCATCATTAAATGCAGCTCTTTTACCAACAAATACGCCGTAATTCCGGGTCCGATTAACAGCGAAATTACTAACAGCGCCCCCACAGTTTGCAAACTCGCAACAATCGTCAGCGTAATCGCCGAAATCATCCCGAAATAAATCCAGTTTACAGGCAAACCGGACGCTTGCGCCCCCAGGGGGTCAAAAGTATAGAATAGCAGTTCTTTGTAAAGGAGTTTAACCGCCACCAAAATTATCAAAGTTATGACAAAAGTCTGCTGCACGTCAGCAGGTGCAACTGACAAGATATTTCCGAACAGAAAACCGTCTAGGTCTAATTTGGTTGTCCGAAACAGGCTAATCAAGGTGATGCTAATTGCTAAAAATGTAGATAAAATTAATGCCATGACGGCATCAATTTTGAGGCGCGATTGCGATTGAATCCACGCCATAATTACCGTGCTGATAATTCCCGAGATAAACGCGCCGATCGAAATATTGAAACCTAAAGAAAAAGCAACTGGCAATCCTGCTAATACTGAATGGGCAATCATGTCAACCATCATTCCCATTTGCTGTACAATTAAATAGGAGCCAACAACGGCGCAGAGAATGCCTAGCAAAATTCCGACGGCGATCGCATTTCGCATGAACTCGAATTGTAGTGGCTCAATTAGTAGGTTTAACATTTAATTACATCAATAATAGGATTTTTGAAAGCACAATCAACTGCACAGGCGGGACGCCCGTGCGACAATCAACTTTAAAGATAGATCTTTTTTTGCTTACGCCGAAACTAAACTTAAATCGTATCCATAGGCTTTTTGAATATTAGCGGCTGTGAGCACTTCCCGGCAGGAACCAGTTGCAATTAAATGCTTATTTAGCAACAATAAATTGTCGTACTGTTTTAAAGTTTCGCCTAAATCGTGGCTGATTACTAGCAATGTTTTATTTTCGGCTTTGAGTTCGGCAAAAATATCAAAAATAATCTCTTCTGTTGCTTTGTCGATCGCGTTAAAAGGCTCGTCGAAGAAGAATAAATCGGCTTGTTGGGCGATCGACCTTGCTAAGAAAATCCGCTGCTGCTGTCCGCCAGAGAGTTCGCCAATTTGCCGATCGCGCAAATCCCACATTCCCACCCGCAGCAAAGCAGCTTTGACCAATTCTTGCGACTGCTTCGAGGGACTGCGAAACCAACCAGTCTGGACAGTTCGCGCCATCATCACCGCATTCCACACCGTAATCGGATAATCCCAGTCAATTTGCGATCGCTGCGGCACGTAAGCCACCCGCGACAACTGTTGCTTCAACAACCGCCCCTGATATTTCACCAAACCCCGACAGGCCGGGATCAATCCCAGCATCGCTTTCACCATCGTGCTTTTCCCCGCGCCGTTGGGGCCGAACACACCAGTTAATTGTCCCGATTCTAAATGGAAATTCACGCTGTTGAGGGCCGAAATTCCTCGGTAATTGACAGCTAAGTCTTGCACTTCTAACATAATTCAAGCTTTTGAGAACGATTCTTGTTCGTACCTACTAGAATAGGATAACTCGAAAAAGCAATAACGATTATCGTTCCAAAGGTAAAAATGTTAAAGAAGTTGCCTGGAAAAAGCGGGAGATTTTGCGGTGCGGCTGTTTTGGCTATCGGCTGCGGAGTGGTTGGGTGCAGTGGAGGACAGAACCCAAGCAATGGGGGGCCACAGAGTTCCGCCGCCAACTTGCCCAAAGTGGTCGCCACGACTGGCGTTATCTGCGACATAACTAAAGAAATTGCTCAAAGTTCGATCGACACCATCTGTCTCATCAAGCCGGGAGACGACCCCCACGCCTATCAAACCAAGCCGGAAGACCGCAAAGCGATTGAAACAGCAAATCTGATTTTATACGGCGGCTACAACCACGAACCCAGCATCATTAAGTTAATTCAATCCAGCAGTAATTCCGCGCCCAAAATCGCCGTACACGAACTCGCAGTTCCCAAACCGCTGATGGGCGAACACGAGGACGAACACGGCGAAGAGAAAGCGGAAAACCAACCCCACGCAGAAGGCGAAAAAAGTCCTGACCCTCACGTTTGGCATAACCCTCAAAATGGCATCCGTATGGTAGAAACAATTCGGGATGAATTGAGCAAAGTTTCCCCCAGCAATGCTCAACTTTATACCAAAAATGCAGCAAGCTTAACAGATGAGTTGCAAAAAATAGATACTTGGATAAAAGCTCAAATTGCGACAATTCCAGCGGAAAAACGAAAATTAGTCACAACTCACGATGCTCTGAGTTACTATGCCGATGCTTACGGTTTGGAGATTGCTGGAGCTTTGCAGGGTGTGACAACAGAGGAACAGCCCACAGCCGCCAGAATTGCGGAATTGTCCTCAGAAATGAAGACTGCAGGAGTGCCGACAATTTTTGTCGAAACCACAACTAATCATAAGTTGATGGAAACTGTGGCGAGGGAGGCAAATGTCAAAATTTCGGACAAGGAACTTTACAGCGACGAGTTGGGCGGCCCCGGCACCGGTGCTGATACCTATGAGGGAATGTTGAAAACTAATACTTGCGCGATTACTTCTGGCCTCGGCGGCAATTGTACTCCCTTCTCAGGACAAGCAACACCAACTCCCAAACCATAGACTTCGTAGGGTGCAGCAAGCATCTTACATTTACTGGGTACGCAGCAAAATGCAGCGATCGCCCTCGCAGGGGTTTTCGATGGCGATCGCTGCGTTTGCTTCGATGACTTTAAGGTGAATTTTCCCCATCGGTGCTGGAGGGTTTTTGCCCAATTCCCAATTGCTTCTTAGAGGTTTTTAAGTCTTTCCAAAGCGCCTTAATATCTTTATAGGCTTTCTCAGAGCTAATTTTTCCCCCAGTTTCTAGCGAGCAAATATAAGTGATTTTTTGAGCAAACTCCTGCAAATTGGCATTAAACGCCAAGTTTTCTGGCGTGAAATCACCGTAGTAGCGATTGCGAGGATGTAAAAAATCTTCCCGCTCTTTCATTGCCCCCTCCTAATTTAACTTTTGGTATGCAACTTGTGGTTGGGTCTCTGCTGTTAATAGCACTATTTATACTCAGTATAGCGACCCTAACTGGCTTCTATTGTATTGCCTAAATAGCAATTGTGCTTTTTCGCTCTCTACTGAGTCTATTAATACAGTCTTAACCTTAAGTTAGCTTTATTTTAACTTTTCTTTAACCTAACAGCCAAAAAATTGGGAAATGCGAGGTTCGCATCTCCCTTTAGATAGATTTTAGAGCGGTTGATTAACCTTTTCTGAAGCCGAATATTTATTTGTTGCACTCGCAGCCGGTGTGGCCGCAGCCGCTGCCGTTGGGGTGGCCGTCAGCGCAAGCAGTGGAACAGTATTGTTTGGCGTCTTTTTCAATGGCGTCACTGAGGTTGACCACGCAGAGGCAAGAAGGACAGGCACATTTCATTTGGGTGGCGGTAGTCATTTTACATTCTCCTGGTAGATTTGTTTGTTATACCAATATCTGAACACATATTCAGATATTGGTCAAGGGAATGTAAAACTTTTGTAACAAAACGTTTGCCATCGCACTAAAATGAAAATGAGAATTAAAACAAGCCTGGAAAAGATGTCACCCAACTCTGCTGTTAACGGAGCGATAAGTCAGCCTCACGAACAAAACGATACACCAACGTGCGATCGACCGCACCTAGTTGACTTTTTGCGGGCGGGGGACATCCAAGAACACGTTCTCAACACCGCAAAAGCGCAGCGGATGGCAGAGTTTTTCAGTCTTTTGGGAGATGCGAACCGCCTGCGGCTGCTGTCGGTATTGGCAAAACAAGAACTGTGCGTGTGCGACTTGGCTGCGGCGTTGAGTATGAGCGAGTCAGCAGTATCGCACCAGTTGCGGGCATTGCGGGCGATGCGGTTGGTAAGTTACCGCAAGGTTGGGAGACAAGTTTTTTATAGTTTACTCGATCGCCACGTTTTGGAACTTTACCAAGCAGTCGCCGAACACTTAGACGAAGCCTAATATTATTCTCCTTGGATGGTGTGGCCCGTAGCGACAACAGCTTGTTTAATTGACTCATCAGAAGCTTTGGCTTCCACAGTAACAGTCTTAGCCGCTATATCCACCTTAATAGAAGCATCGGATTCAACAGTTTGGATGGCTTTGGTAATTGTATCACCGCAGCCAGTACAGACGATCGACGGAACTTTGAGTAGGAGTGCCATAATAAAAGCCAAATATTGTAGATGACAGTATTGATTGTGCTTTTATTTTAATCTAATTTCGCTTTCCAAGCAAAAGTGCGCCCGAATAAATTCTGACGCTACAAAAAGTAACTCCTCAGGCGCAGACTAATGATTAATGACTGATGACTAATGACTTAGTATCCGGTATGCACCGCCCAACGGCGGCGGCTACAGGTCGCAAAGTAACAACTAAATCTACCATATCCGCTAAAGAAAGAGCTTGCCGCGCGTCAGAAACCGATTTTTCCGGTTGCGGGTGACACTCAATAATTAATCCGTCAGCACCGCAAGCAACCGCTGCTTTGGCTAGTGGTGCGACTAATTCTCGCTTGCCGACTGCGTGAGAAGGGTCTACAATTACTGGCAAATGAGTTAACTGTTTCAGCGCTGCGACTGCACCTAAATCTAATACATTCCGCGTGTAATTGTCGAAGCTGCGGATGCCTCTTTCGCACAGAACTACATCAGGATTTCCGTGACTGAGAATGTATTCGGCGGCCATCACAAATTCTTCAATTGTGGCTGACAAACCGCGTTTTAGCAGGACTGGTTTTCCGGCTTGACCGATCGCCTTTAGTAACTCGAAGTTTTGCATATTCCGACTGCCTATTTGCAGCATATCAGCATAGGTGACAACTGGCTCGATTTGGGCGATCGACATTACCTCTGTCACCACGGGCAAACCGTAACGCCGGCTGACATCGGCTAAAATTTCGAGTCCCTCAATTCCCATGCCTTGGAAAGAATAGGGAGAAGTGCGGGGTTTGTAAACTCCGCCCCGCAAAGCTTGCACGGAGGCGGCGGATAGTTGGCGGGCGACTGTTTCCATTTGTGCGGAACTTTCGACGGTACAGGGGCCGCCGATTATTAATAATTCTGTGCCGCCGACTGAGACTGTTTCTGAGAGTTGAACAATTGTTTGGTGTTCTGGATGAGATTTGGTTACGAGTTTGGCTTCTAACATTAGGGAATTTTCCTGGGAAATTAAGTGGGTGGTTGAAAACAAAAAACCCGGAACTTTTAAGAGTTCCGGGTTGGTGCGAAAAGACAGCGCGACAATTTACCCAGAACTTTTGTTGGGCCAAAAATAAAAGCTGTTGTACCAGTTACTGAATAATGTCATCGCTGTTTTCGCTTGTGCTCGATTGGTTGTTGGGAAAAGAATTAGAAAAAACAAAACCGCAGGTGTTAATCTGCGGTTCGCCCGGATGTTCACAGTGAATTGCAAATTCACTCCGGGCGAACTTGGCTGTACCAAAAATAAAAATAGCTGTTGGCTGTGAACATAGGTGAAGTGCTGCGATTTGTGGATTAAACACAATACTATTGGACAAGCTATCACAGGGAGAGTGGGATGTCAAGCATTGTTTGCAAAATGTAATTGCTGTTTCCTCCGGGGGCGGACACGGCAATGCCGTTTCCCTACAGATATCGCGGGCTTCGCCATTACTCCGGGGGCGGACACGGCAATGCCGTTTCCCTACGGATATTGGGGGCTTCGGCATTACTCTGGGGGCGGACACGGCAATGCCGTTTCCCTACTGTGATGTTAGTCCCAGCCGAAGTCTCGATCGCACAATTCGGCCAGTCTTTGGTTGTGCGATCGAAAATATGCTCTCAATTGCTCGTATACTGTCTCGCTGATGGGCGGATATTGGGTGGCGTTGTATTTTTCGTAGGTTTGTAGTTGGTGCGGCGGCAATTCTAGAAATTCTAAGACGCTGTTGTATGTGCCGAAAGTATTGGTATACAAGTCTTCGCTTTTGAGGATTAAAAGTTGTGATTTGGGAAAAAGTTTCATCCAGGCTGGAAGTTGGTCGGCGTAAATGCCGCGGGTTAGATAACTGTGGTGTTGGTGTTCGTAACTGTAGTAGTTTGGGTTGGCTGTGAGTTTTTCTATTTCGCCTTTGAGTCTTTCGGGTTCGGAGGCGATCGCACTTTCTAATGATAGGGATTCGTAGCCTATTTTGATATAGTAATAATAGTGGGAAATGGCGCGTTCTACTGGGTTTCTCAGCAGGGCGATTATTTTAACTTTCGGGCATAAATCGTGGATTCGTTGCGGAACTTGGGGGTGACAGATGTAGTAGGGGCTGGCTTCTCCGGTTAGTAGATTTTCGCCTGTTTGGGGCTGGGGAAATTGGGTATAGTACCAGTCTGGGCTTTTGTCGAAGTTGAAGTCGAAGTAATGGATTTCTTTTTGGGCGGCGGGGGCGATTTGGGGATGTTGGATTAAGTAATTGTACAGAGAGGTTGTGCCGCCTTTTTGGGCGCCGATAATGATGAAGTCGGGGGGTTTGGGAGTTTGTTTCATGGGTGGGGGTGATAGGTTGATATTTTGCACTTGTACTGACAGTGCGCCGGGGGGTAAAATGGAAATTCGATCGCACTTTGACGCATTACGGAAATTCGATCGCACTTTGACGCATCGCGGAAATTCGATCGCCCAAATTAGATTCGATCGCACCGATACGCCTGACGACTATTCGATCGCCCACTCTACATTCTAGGTTCCGGCGATTGAATTCGCTAGCAACGCCAGCACAGCAACAAAGTCGGCAAGGCAAGGGCTGGGAAATACATATATTGCGATCGCAGTTTTTGGGCGATCGCACAGATTCTCGATCTGGACACTGACAATCGGATTGAAATAAGCTAGGGTGTAGTTCCCCAGACCAAAATCTTTGCAGGGCAAATCTTTCGCTGAAAAATATATTATCGGCGGTGATTTTGGTTGCGGGTTTGTGGGTTTTATTTTTCAGCCAAGGTACAGTTTTAAATTTGTGCAAGAGGCTGATATGCAAGTTGCGGAAAATGGGAACAATATAAAGATGGGATTGTACTGTCAAGCAGTAACTACCTGCAATACCATCTCTGAAATTATTCAGGAAGGCGTCAATGTTTAAGAGCAAATTATCCAAAGTTATCGTATCGCTGCTGCGGCGGATTGCTGGTGTTACCAGATCCGGGGCGAAGCGGCTGATGAGAGCAATGCTGCAAGCGCTGATGGCTATGGGCCGCAGGGCGAGACTGCCGATGGCGGGGTTTGTGCTGCCGACGGTGACGATGGTGTTGCTGGTAGTGATTTTGTTGACTGTGGCGATTACCCTGCGATCGTTCGATCGGGCTAATACTGCTCGCAACGTGCGCGTGAACCAGCAGGTGCTGGCGGCCGCGACTCCCGCGCTCGATCGGGCGAAAGCGAAAATTCAGTTTTTGCTGTACGAAGACCCGCAAAGACCTACAGCAACCCCATCCGATGCCGAATTGTACGCGAGAATAGCCAACCCGGTCGCTACTCCCGGAACTCCCGATGTTTATAGCTTTGGGGACGAGGAACGGCTGATAGTCAAAGCAGACCTCAATAGCGACAACACGGCCGATGCTACTAATCCTACAAACTCTCCTATTGGCCCGGCACCGGCCGAGCTAGAAAATGAAGCTATAAACACTGCTTGGAGATATGCCGTCGATACAAATAATGATAGCAAATTTGACACTTTTACCCTGTACGGAATCTACTTCCGCACTCCGAAGCGTAGTAGCGCAGGCAATAACGTAGGCGACTTCACAAGGGCGAGAAAACCGTTGGACGCTAGAACGCCACCGATGTCGGTAAAAGGCCTCAATCCTAACTGCGTACAGGGTGGAGGTACTGTCGCTAGTCTGGTAGGCGACTCTGGCTGGTACAAAATAGACGGCAAACTTAAAAAAAGTTTCTTTGTTTACACGGTTAATGTACCGATTACATCGACAGATATAACAGCGAACGGCTTAGACCCCACCAAATATCAACCGTTCACAGGAACTACCAGCATATCGGCTCTCGAATACCAGCAAGACCAAAGCCGAATTCCCCTCGCCAACAATGCGGTTGTATATGAAGACGACTTGGATATATCGCCCGGACCTAATTTGAATTTAAACGGGCGCATATTCACAAATAGTAATTTGTTGGTGACAGGCTTAAATAATCCAAATACCGTACAACTATATCAAGTCAGTAGCCAAGATTCTTGTTTCTATGAACAAGAAAACAGCAAAATTGTTGTTGGAGGTAATGTAGTTAATGGCTGGTCTGGCAGCAACTTATCGAGAAATGCAGTGGGCGTGCATCTTTTCAAAAAGTTCGCATCAAATAGAAACGCAGAGATGCTGAGCGCAGCCAAAAAAATTCAAAACACAAATCCGACTGCTGAATCCGCCAACAATAATAGCTTGCAGGTACTTTACAACAACCAAGCCTATGCCGCTCGCCTCGCTTTGCTAGTGGCAGCACAGATGGGAGAACCCTTACCCGCCACCGGCTTACCCGATCCGAACGTCCAGCCTACCGACCCATTTTCAGTCCAGCGGAAACCAGACACCCAAACCCGGGAACAAGCGCTGCAAGAATATTTTAAACAGATGCTCCGCAAGGTTCCATTTGCAGAAGTAGGACCTACAGCACCTATACAGAACCCAACGGGCAACTATGGTCTTCCTTGGAATCCAACGCCACCAAACACGTCGCCCCTTACAGGAACCCAGGACACTCTGAGACCTGTAGACAACACATGGATGCTCCCGGATGCTGCTGCAACGGGTATCCAACTCAGAGCAAATCAGCTAGAAACAACAGTACCAGAAGCAGATGGCACACCGCCACCTGAAGAAACTTTTCTGGGCGATCGCGTAGTCGCGGGCAACAACCTACCAGCCCTCAGATGGGATGGCAGCAAATTTATCAGTACGCCTGAAACCATCCCAGGCAGCAAGTGGAATTCTGCAGCCACTGCTGCACCCGATCGTACCCACGAACCCCAGGTGGTAAAGCTGGCAGACGTAGGAGCCACAGAACGCAGCGGTTTCTGGGAAGGAGCAGCAGCCGAAACACCTAAGAATCCCCTGGATGGCGTTGGCGGTCTTCGGGTGATCACCAGCGCAGGGGTTTACGAGCGCAGAAATTCTTTCCTGCCACCCCCCACTTGGATAAATCCCTCAAATGGTACGTTATTGGGAAATGTCGCAACTGATGCTTATGACGACCCCACTACTGCTGATGCTGAGCAGTACCCGGTTGTGTGGCCCGATACAATGCCAATGTCACCGCTGGGGCTAGGGTCTCAAGTTTATGACAATGATGCTAACGCTTGGGTTAACCTGCCCGCAACAGCCCCAGCCGCAGCAGCCGCTATCCCCCCAGGAGGACTACCGCCCACGGGGCTTCCGGAAGCAGCACTTCCTACAATCGACCGGATTACTAAAAAGTATGCAAAGGGCGATTTACGGATGCGGGCGACAGCCGTTTATCACTACGCACAAAACGGCGGCTACGATCCCACCGTACCAACGAGCCTTGATAACGTTAAGCCATTTGCCTGCGTCAGCAGCTATTACGACCCCAGCACTGCTTCCACAGCCAGAAATTTATCTACACTTCCTGCTGGAACTGATGTAAGTGGCGACACCGCATTAGGGACTCCCGGAGATCAAGTTGGTTCTAACAACGGGGTGGTGTATGGCCCACCGACCGATCGGACAGGAGAGGCACAAACAACTCCCGGTGCAGACGGCTTGTTAGGCGGCAGCGCCCCAAATGAATTACAAAGGCAAGCCAATTACGTTTTTCCTGACGGTAGGTTTGCCAACGAACCGTTGAGAAAAGCACTGATGAAAGCACCGGGCGAGCGTAGGCTGGCTGACCGAGCAGCGATTGACTCCACACAGTGTGCCTTGGATATTTTAGCCGCTCCCAACACAGTTAGTGCTATTTTTCCTCACGGAGCTATCAAAGAAGTAGCATTTTTAAATGCTAGAGAAATTAAGGCGATCGATCGTGATGATTGGACTACCCCCAACGTTAACGAAACCTTTACGCTTAGCAGTCCCCTAGTAGTTAATGGAACAGCACAACCGGCAAAACTAACAGGTAATTACAACCAACCCTTAGAAGAAAGGCAACCTTTAGAAATTCGGGCTACTCAGCTAGACATCAATGTATTGCGGAGCAACGCAATTGCGGGAGAACCTTTACTGCCATACAGCGGGATTATCTATGCCAGCCGAGATGACGCGCAGCCCGATCGAAGCGCCCGCATACGCGGTGCAGCAGGCATAGATGAAGGGAGGAGCGCCACAGAAAGCCCTACTGACCCCTTACTCGACCCAACTCGCAAGCCTAACGGAATTCTCCTTGTTAACGGTGCCCAGCTAGCCAGAATTCCAGCCCTCCCTCCCACTGTGGCAAACGTCGTTAGGGAAAAAGGGCTGACTTTGGCATCTAATTTGCCAGTTTATATTAAAGGAGATTTCAACCTTCACACTCAAAGAGAGTTTGGCGGTGATGTTACCCAGCCTTTTGATTTCACTACGTTCTACAATCGCGCAGCAGCAGACCTCAATAAAAACTTTGCTTGTCGTCCAAACGACCCTAGACTAAATGGTAATTGTACAACGGGCGACGATTGGCGTCCCGCAAACGTACTGGCAGATGCCATCACCCTGCTTTCACAAAATTACCGTTTTGGCTTCCGCAATGAGGGAGATTTCGACCTCAGAAACAATGCGGGTGCTGCGGCTGTATTGCCCCGCAGACAGCAAGGCTTTTTCAACAACAACTTTGTTACGAACGGACTCACCAGCGGGGCATTCTCACCTACTGGTGCCAGACCTGCGACCGCGGCAAACATTCTTCTAGACGCCAACTACGCGAGGAATAATAACGCTCTGAACAGTTCTTACTTCAACAACTTCGTCACGCCTGTCCAGCGACGGGGGAGTGGGAATGCCCCAGCGAATTTCCCGGAGTATTTAATGGAAGTTTGCACAAAACTGCCGGTTTCTGCGTGTACTGATAACGACTGGTTCGTCGATCCGCAAAATAACATCCGTGCAAATGTGGGTGTGCCATCTGCCAGTTGGCTAGCCGGAACAACTGCTCGTCCCCCAGCGGCTCAATATCAACGCTTTCCCCGCCGAGTTGCTTTTCAAAGAAACCGCCCTACAGATGCCAATCTGGTGCTAGATGCAAACAACAATCCAACGCCTTTAGGAATTAGTGGCGGAAATGTTGTACCTGGCCAAGGCGATCGAGTACCTAATTCTTTGTGGTTTGCGACGGCGACAGCAGCGGGCGGTAATACCGTAAATTACGGTGGAGGCGCTTTCCTCCATGTATTCAATCGGATGAGAGTAGATGGCAGCGGTGCAGAGCTACCAGTTTTAGCAGCAGCATCCTCACCCTGGGCAAATGGTGCGCCACCATCGCCTTATAATGGTTCGCAGCCCCTGCTCCTGCCAGTCTTGCAAATTCAATTTGTGGCGCCAGAACCAGATTCTACCAACACTACAACAACAATACCTAAAGGTGGCCAAGGACAGATTGTTGTGAAGAAAACGGGGTGGATCCCCAGGGGTATAGCCACAACATTCAATATGATTTTGGCAGCGAATGACACTCCTTCACGAACACTGACCCCGAGCATCGGTGACTTTAACGGTGGTTTGCAAAACTTGCCTCGGTTCTTGGAAAACTACTGGATATCTGATACTCTTCCTCCCACCGCCACCGACATCCAGGGTGCTTTTATCCAGTTTAACCGCAGTGCCTACAGCACCGCGCCCTATACTCCGATTCTAGACCTGGGATCTCCGCAACAGACAAATGCAAATACTCGCTTGCAGAGTCTTTTCGATAATCGGGTACCCCCGGCAGCTCCGGTGCCACCCGGACCTGCCCGAGCTGTTGTCACTTATAAGGAGCAACCTCCAGACCCTTTATACAGAACTGATAACGCTACCGTTAGCGTTCCAGGTGCTTTCGGAGGTCGCCTTCCCTTCTTTAACCCTCCGACTCGGAACTGGGGTTATGACGTGGGCCTGCTATCTCAGCCACCTGACTTGTTTACCCAAAAGTTCACGACTCCTCCCTCAAGGCCGAGTCCAGACGAGTATTTCCGCGAAGTAAGTCGCGATGACGATTGGGTAAAAGCTTTGATGTGTTCTAAGTTGGCGGCAAACCCCACAACCGCCAACGCCACTTCTAGTCGTCCCTCAAACTGCCTTCCTTAATCCTCTAACTTTCCGCCGCGCAATTACTGGAGTCCTATTTATGACTAAGCAACAACAACAGCAAAATTTATCCCAGTCACGAGATGGTGGCTACACAATTATCGAGTCATTGGTAGCGATGATTGTAGTTTCGGTGCTGATGATTGCGATCGCCCCGGTGATGGCCTTCTCAGTAGCAACTCGCGTACAAGCGCGGCGGATGGAACTGGCCACGCAGGCGGCGAGGGCTTACATCGACGCTCTGAGGACGGGGGCGATCAAATCTACAGATACAGGGTTTCCTGCCGCAGATGCTGCTAATCCTCCTGCGGCTCCTACATCCCTTAACGCTTTGTACTGCGTTAACTCGGATGAAATAGCAGGTTGTACTACCCAAAAAGACTTTCTTATTCAGGGTGTTCGTCCCCCAAATGCAGGAACAACTATTCCTACAGACACTGGCTACGCTTTGACTGTTCGCGTTTACCGGGCCGATGCTTCTTCGGGCTCGATGAAAATTGAACAGCAATCAGTCGCTAATTCGGCTCTTGGGAATCCTCAAGCACCTTTGGTGGTAATGAAAACGGAGATTCCCCCTACTACAGAGGGAGGTACGTCTGCATATCGATCGTTGTGCGCGCGTACGCGTACCACTACTACCACTGGCTGTCAGTAATAATCAAAGTCCGCGTTGTTAGATTTAAAATTGCTCCCTCCATTTGACAAAGGAAACAGTCAAAATGAAAACTTTACTCAGGTTGCTTCTCAAAAGTCAGCACCAGCGAAAACGCTCCGAGCCAGCTCAAACCGAAAAGGGCATGACTCTGGTCGAGCTATTAGTCGGAGCAATTATGGCGTTTTTAATCATTACACCGATGCTCGGTTTTGTAGTGGATATGCTAAATACCGACAGGAGGGAACAAGTCAAGTCAAATACCGAGCAAGACCTTCAGGCGGCCGTTGATTTCATCGCCCAAGATTTGAGTCAAGCTATTTATATTTACGATAATAAAGCTATTAATGTAGGAACTGCGACTAATCCTGCTATCAGAAATCAACTTCCCGAAAATGGAAATCCTAATAGAATTCCGATCCTCGTGTTTTGGAAGCGGCAACAGATTAAAAATTCTGTTCCTATTAACCCGACTGTTACTGCAAAACCAAACACCTGCGATGCTAACCCTGGTCAATGCAACGACACATATGTACTTTCATTAGTTGCGTACTACCAGTTTAAAGACAACGACGTTACTTGGTGTCAGCCTTTAGGAGGCACTTGTCCTACTCGCATTGCCCGCTATGAAATTAGAGATGGAGTAAAAAACCCGTCAACTTTGGCTTACTACCCTGTCGCTGAGACAACAACGGGTCAAAGAAAAGATCCAGCTTTTAACGAAAAGTTCGACCCCAGCAAGCCAACACAAAATGTGACAGAGGTTGGGGAACTGCTAAATACCCAATCGACAGCAACAAAGCCGGAAGTTCTGGTGAACTACATCGACAACAGTACAGTTAACGTTCCAGCTCCACCAGACTGTAAAACTACTCTTGGCGTCATAGACCCACCAGCACCAGCACCAGCATTAACTCAAACAGATTTATTAACAGCCGACAGATCAACCAACAGCTTCTACGCTTGTGTAGATACATCTAAAAACATAGCCAGAGTGACTATCAGAGGAAATAGCCTCCGCCGCCTTCAAGCCGATGCGAATTATGATGCCAACAAATCGGCATATTTCCCAACAGCAACCGTGCAAGTACAAGGTATCGGTGCGGTAGGAAAATAACTGATGCCTGCAACACAATTCCAATCGGCGCCAGCCGATAAACAATAGGAGAATACCATGAAAACCCCACCTATATTATTAAAACTTTTGCATAACTCCGCTGCCAAGCCCAGCCCTAATTTCAACAAAACTGCATCCAGAAAGGGCGATGGAGGATTCACGCTTTTAGAAGTGCTCGTGATAGCGTTAATAGTAGGTATATTAAGCTCGATCGCCGCTCCAAGCTGGCTGGCATTCATCAACAGGCAAAGAGTTCGCACTGTGAACGATCGAGTTTTCCAATCATTACGAACTGCACAAAGCGAAGCAAAGCGAACTAAGCGGGATGTCAGAGTTACATTTTATACCTCATCTTCTACCCCATCTGTCGATCCGCCAAGAGTTGAGATCGATACCAATCCAGCAGAACCCGATCTGTTAAAAAAAGAGATACGAAAAGAGACTTTCAGCAGCGGAGGCGAAATTAAACCCGGCACTATTACACTTTCAACTAATGCACCCTCAATCACTTTTGACTACCAGGGTAATCCGTCCACAACTCCGTTTGTGGTCACAGTTGCTCCAGCTAATGCTCCTAACAGCTCTGCCAGACAGTGCGCGAGGGTAGAAACTCTCATAGGAGGAATGAGAACTGCTGAAGGAAATGATTGCCCAACGCTACCCTAGTTTTCAATAAATTGAATCTTAATCTCTAACAGCAATTCCGCATAAATGAAGAATTGCTAAAATATATTAACTTAAATTATTTTATATTTCAAATCCTATTAAAACAGTCAAAAAATGCAGCTAGAACTAAAACAAATAATCATCCAGCCAGGAAATCAACTATTACTCAAAGACATAACCTGGCCGATGTTTGAAACCCTACTAACAGAATTGGGAGAAAGTCGCGCATCCCGACTTTCATACAGCAAGGGAACATTAGAAATCATGGTTCCCCTACCCGAACACCAAGTTGGCAAAGAAAATATTGGCGACTTAGTGAAAATTCTCCTTGAAGAATTAGACATCGAATTTTTACCTCTGGGTTCCACGACGTTCAAAAATCAAAAAATGGCTCAAGGAGTAGAACCAGACGCCTGTTTCTACATCCAAAACGAAGCCGCAGTCAGAGGCAAAAACCGCATCGACTTAGAAACAGACCCACCTCCCGATTTAGCCATAGAAATCGACCTCACCTCCCGGACTCAGTTCAATAACTACGAAGCCTTAGGAGTTCCCGAATTGTGGCGCTACAACGGCCGCAACCTGGAAATCAGCGTATTGCAAGATGGAAAATACATACAGTACGATCGCAGTCTCCAGTTTCCCAACTTCCCCATCACCGAGCTCATCCCCCAGTATTTGCAGCAAAGCAAAACAGCCGGCAGAAACGTCGCCATGAAAGCCTTTCGATCTTGGGTAAAAGCGCAAATTTAGCTATCGGGCGATCGACTCTCATCCACACCGGGCGATCGAATCAATACCCGCGATTTATCCGATGGGGCGATCGACTCTCATCCACACCATGCGATCGAATCAATACCCGCGAATTATCCGATCGGGCAATTTATTCGATCGGGCAATTTATCCGATCGGGCGAGCGACAAATTTGCTGTAGTGATATCGTTTCCGGTTGCACCAGCGACATGATATAGAGGACACGGCAGTGCCGTTTCCCTACCGCGATTTCCTGACTGCCGTTTCCTTACCCGCATTGAAATTGGTATAAATTATCAGTAAATACCGATCTACACACTCCCCAAACCCAAAAGTTAAAATATAGCCAATAAAAAATAGCTCCTCCTAGCTGTTTTTTTGCCAGCTAAATATCAGGGAGTGCATCTACGTGTCCATAAATAAAACGCTCAAAGGCAGAGCCACTACACCTGCCGCAGGTTTTACCATGATAGAGCTATTGATAATTATTTTAATCATAGGAATATTTAGTGCGATCGTCGCCCCCTCTTGGCTAATGTTCATCAACAACCAGCGTTTAAAGGTATCGCTCGATCGAGCTTATTCGGCAATGGAACTTGCCCACAGCAACGCCAAACGCGACAAAATTTCATGGCAAGCCAGCTTCAAACAAGTAGGAGAAAATGTACAAATAGCAGTTCACCCAGCCGACATTCCCCCAGGCCAAGTACCAGCCAGTCAATGGAAAAACCTAGAACCGCAAATTCAAATAGATCCAGAAGAAACAACAGTGCTCCAAGTAAATGAAAACAACGAGCAAAAAGAAAACGGCACAATCCGGCGAGTCATGTTCAACCACCGAGGTTGCCCCGTATCTCGAAGCGACCACGACTGCACGCTAACGAGTATCAGAGCCAAAGGAACCCTAACACTATCTCATCCCAACTTAAAAAACAGCCAGCGCTGCATCATCATCTCCACTCTCCTAGGACATAAGCGCACCTCCCACAGACAATCAAAACCCAATGAAAACAAAAGATATTGTTACTGACAGGGTGATGGCGTGCCGCCCCGCAAGCTACGATGATTTTGGAGTAGGGAAACGGCACTGCCGTCTCCTCAATAGCCGTGTTGTCGATGCTTATATGCGATCGCGCCCGATCGATTATTTTGGGGTAGGGAAACGGCACTGCCGTGTCCTCCATAGCCGTGTTGTCGATGCTTATATGCGATCGCGCCCGATCGATTATTTTGGGGTAGGGAAACGGCAAGGCCGTGTCCTCAATATCCTTGTTGTTGATGGTTATATGCGATCGCGCCCTATCGATTATTTTGGAGTAGGGAAACGGCACTGCCGTGTCCTCAATAGCCGTGTTGTCGATGCTTATATGCGATGTCAATTCATGACGCAGCATACGATATAATCAACTACTTCTTATTACTCGGCGCAATCTTCTCAATAGAAATCAGCGCCTCCATCACCGACTCCACAATCGGCGCCGCCACCGTACCCCCCGAAGAACCCTCCTTAGGCTCATCAATCACCGCCAGCACCACATACCGAGGAGCCTCCGCTGGCATTATCCCCACAAAGCTAGTAATAATCGCGTCCTTAGAATAACCCCCACCAGAATTAGCTTTTTGAGCCGTCCCCGTTTTCCCAGCTATCCGATACCCGGGAATTTGTGCAGCTTTCCCCGTACCGCCATCAACCACAGTTTCCATCATTTCTAACACCTGCTTAGTAGTTTCAGGCGAAAAAATTTGCTTTGTAGCAGCCCTCGGAAGCTTCCAATAAGCTTCACCTTCCCTATCAAAAAGTCCCTGCACCACGTGAGGAGTCACCAACTTGCCGCCGTTAGCCAAAGCTCCGTTAAGCTGCACCAACTGCATCGGAGTAATCGAAAAACCCTGCCCGAAAGCCGTAGTAGCAACTTCCACCGGAGAGTTAATAAATTGCTCTCGATTTTTAAGCTGGCTGGTTACTTCAAAAGGCAAATCAGTTCCTGCAGTTTGTCCGAGTCCGAGTTTTTCTAAAGCTTGATAGTAAAGAGAAGCTTTCATACTTCTCATTACGTGAACCATCCCCACATTACTAGAATGTTTCAAAATCTCAGTAACAGTGGAAGGGCCGCGCGCGCCTGCTAATTTGTAATCTGAATTTTGGATAGTCCAGCCATCCATGTAAATCCGACCTTCGTCCTTAAACACACTATTAGGTTTCACAGCACCCGCTTCCAGAGCGATCGCCACATTAATTGCTTTAAAAGTCGAACCAGGCTCATAAACATCAGTTACAGCCCAATTTTTATAGCGCGACAAATCGAAATTAAAATATTGATTCGGGTCATAAGAAGGTTCTGCTACCACAGATAGCAATTCCCCGTTACGGGCATCCATCACAATCACCGTACCCCGCTTTGCTTCGTATTGCTTCATTTTTTCCTTGAGAGCAACTCGGGCCACCCGCTGCAAGCGACTGTCGATCGTCAGTTGCAATTTCAAATCATCAAGCTGCACAAATCCCGCCGTCAGCCGATCGGGAACCCAATTCCCATTGCTCGACCTGCTAAACTGAATCGACGGCATCGATCGTTCCAGCAAATTCTGCTGGCTGTATTCCACCCCGGCTTGTCCCTTCCGTTCCCCGTCCACATAACCGAGGATATCCGCCGCCAACTCCTGCTGCGGGTAAAAACGCTGCTGCTGTCGCAGCAACTCCAGGCCATCCACCGGACTGTCTTTAATTTGCATCTGAGCGATGCGATCGGCAACCTCTTGAGCCAGAGAATCCGCAATTGTAATACCGCTTTCACCTAGATTAAACCTGCGCAGCAGTTCAGTTTCCGACGTAGTGCCCGGACTCAGTTCGATCGCCAGCATCGGAGCCAACTTAGCAGCAATTTCCGCCTTCGAGTGGTTGAATAACTTCGGGTGAGCGTAGAGCGTGTACACCTGTCTGTCGATCGCCAAAACATTCCCCGCGCGGTCAACTATCGGGCGTCTCGGCACAAACGGCTTCGTTTTGAGAGTTTGCTGCTGCTCTGCTTGTTTGCGCAGCGCCGGAGCTCGCGTCACCTGCAAATAAAACAAATTCACAGCCAGCCCCAGCCCCCCCAGCATCAACACCGCCCACACAGCCCACAAACGGAACTTCCTGGGTTTTAAACGCTCCACCGGCAGCCCCCAAGGTGGAGCCGTCTGTTGTGGCGATCGGCCGAAACTGCCGTTCGCTTTTGGTTTGGCTTGTTTTTCCCACCCTGCGCGATCGCCCGAAGGTTTGGGGCGTTTGAAGTTGGGCGATCTGTAGCGGTCAAAACGAGGGTCGTAGCTCATGGCATTAAAAATTCAATAGCAAGTTAAATCATTTGAAAATTTAGAATTTATTTAGGTTTTAGAAGAGAGAATGAAAGACTTGGGAATGAGCGATCGCTATCAGGGTTTGGAGCAAACCTACAGTTGCATTCTTGTTTTTGAAGTCGTGTTAATTATTTTTAATTTTTAACTTCTGGTGGGAAAAACCAAATCGAGCGCAACTTGAAAACAAGCCAAAAAGGAAATTAGATCCTTAAATTCTCGGGCCCTCGGACACTCAGGCCCTCGGGCACTATCCGCTTTGACACAAGCTTAATAGCCCAGCGGTGTATCCACACCGGCTCGATTCTTGAGAGCAGGCTCAGAGTTTGGTGCCGCCACAAGGGGCGATCGGGTTTCAGGGGCCGGCTGCAAGAAAATCGTGTCCCCAGGACTCTGCGGAGCCAAACCGGTTTCTGGATTTTGGGCTTCTTTAGCAAGTTGGTGTTTCAAGACTTCGCTAGCAGCACTCAACTGCTGTTCTTGGAGGCGCAGACTTTCCAGTTTTTGATAATCCTGACTCCAGCGCTGCTCGCCGTAAACAGTCAAGCCGTAGAGACTCAGAGCACCGCCCAAAAGCATAACTGCTGCCACTGAGGAGAGGCGCTGTGCCTGCAAGAGCGATCGCAACCACACTGGCTGCTGCTGGCGAGTTGGCAGAACTTTCAGCACCGATGCGGACGGCCGAGCCTGAGCCTGTTCGTCGGCTGGCGAGTAGTTGGGCAATACCGGTCCTGTCTTCGCCCGCCTAGCTTTGGCAATAGAAGTAACTTTGCTTTTGGCTGCGCCAGCAGCGGGCTTGCGGGTCGATCGGGAGCGGGGAGAATCAGGGGATCTGATAGCAGCGGTCATAGAGTTCACCAATACGTAAAGTGGGGTAGCTTCAGCTTGATTGAGGTTAAGAATTTTTTGTCTCGACGATCGCCAGTGGTGGCCATCTGCGTTCGATCGGTTATCCTTACCAAAGATACCTCACAAGCCAACCAACCCATCCTACCACTGGTCTCTTTGACTTCAGGATTTGCAAAAAAAAAAGAAATCTTTGCCGGATAGCGGTAATCTATGTGAAATTTATTAATAAATGCAGTATTGTAATCAACGAGCGAATCGTTGAGCTATTCGTGCCAGCATTGTTTCTCGAGTAAACTATTCCCTTCCTTGCGATGGGTTTTCAATGTTAAGGAGTTTTTATGAACAAGGGATTAATTCGTTTGACTTTGGTAGTGGGCTTGGCAGTAACCCTCGGCGCCTGCGGAGGAGATACCGGCCCCAGCCCCAGCCCTAGCCCCTCTCCGGGCGGCCCTGGCAGCACTGGCACTACTACTACTCCCCCTGCTTCTTCTGCATCTCCAAAAGCCACTCCAGGGGCTGGTGCAACTACTACCCCTGCCCCTTCTCCTAAAAAGTCTCCCTAACTAGGGCGATCCGATAGTGTTTGCCCAAAGAGCCTAGCCTCCAAGTGAAAAATCGTTCGCTCCTCGCATTTTTTCATCTCAGAGGTCTAGGTCTCAAGTTGGGTGTTAGTTGTAGTCTGAGGCTTTTACTAAAGTTCAGTACGTCCTCTTAAAGCCGCAAAGTCCGCTTAGCGCTGGGTTACAAGGAAATTGCCTTTGAAGTTGAAAATTTGACTCCCGGCCTGCTGGTTTGGAAACTCAAGCCTGTAACGGGAGGTTTTAGGACAGTGCCAGTGCTGCTGCCTCAACTCAAGGGTCAACCGGAGGCGATCGCAGATTCGACGCAAATTTTGCACTCGATCGAGTCTCGCTTTCCTTCCCCGCCACTGTTGCCTGCAGACGAGAGTAAAGCAAGCTGAGGCTGGGACGATCGAAGACTGGCTCGATGAAAGCATCGGCATTGCTACTCGATTTGTTTACTACGAGTTTCGCGCTGGTGCGGGCAAGAAAATCGACCCGTCTGTTTTGAGCCAGTTAGTGATTTAATTGGCGCGCCCCCAGTTCGGCATTAAGCCTTCCTGGGCAAAACTCGCTCCCGTTGCGCCTGAGTTCTGCTTGAGATTGATTGACCGTAGCTGGCAGGATTGTGTCTATCTGGTAGGAGATTCCTTGAGCGTGGCAGATATTCCTGCTGCCGCCCTGCTGAGTCCTTTAGCTTTGATTCCTCAATACCGAGTTGAGCATCCTTGGCTGTTTCTCGCATTCCCCAAATTCACGCACTTTGTGGGGAAACCGAGCCTCCGGGATGTGAAAGTCTACCGGGCGATCGTCCCTGCCTGAAAATTTCAGATAAATGATTAGCTGCTCCCCAACACTTACTCTCCTTGACCCTCCGGCAGTCGCAAATCGACAAGAGTATGAAAAATATTCATTATCACATAGTTTATAAAAAGTCAAGGGTATTTGGGAGAGAATATAAATTTTTCAATTTGTTTTAATATTTCTATACTTAGAAGTTAGCAGTAAAACCCTAGCTGGGCCGCAGGCAAAATCATGCTAATCAGTGGTACGATTAGCGATCAAAAATGTATCGAAATGTAAAGTTCAGCGCCGCTCTAGGTCTTGAAAGCCATTTAGTCAAAAGATAGAGGTAAGTAGTTTTATGCCCGCGACCGTCCCCTTTGAACAGATTGACCGGATTGTTTGGAATCAGCACCACGATCCATTTGAAGTGCTAGGCCCGCACGCGATCGAAGAAAATGGCAAAAAAGTCTGGGCCGTCCGAGCTTATCTGCCGAATGCGGATGCGGTATCGGTAGTTCTGCCGGAGGCCAGGGCCGAATACCCGATGAAATCAGAGCATCACCCTCACTTTTTTGAATGTACGATCGAAACCCCAGAACTAGCAAACTATCAACTGCGGGTCAAAGAAGGAGAACACGATCGCTTTATCTACGATCCCTACGCATTTCGATCGCCCAAACTCACAGAATTTGACCTTCACTTATTCTCAGAAGGCAACCACCACCGAATTTACGAAAAACTCGGGGCGCACCTCACCGAAGTAGGCGGCATCACAGGAGTATATTTTGCCGTTTGGGCTCCGAATGCTCGCAATGTCTCTGTTTTAGGAGATTTCAACTATTGGGACGGCCGCAAACATCAAATGCGGAAATCGCAAAACGGGATCTGGGAATTATTTATTCCGGGACTAGAAGTGGGAACTTCTTACAAATACGAAGTGAAAAACCAAGACGGACATCCCTACGAAAAGTCCGATCCTTACGGTTTCCAGCAAGAAGTGCGGCCGAAAACAGCATCAATTGTCACCGACTTAAGCACCTACACTTGGCACGACAGCGCTTGGATCGAACAGCGGCGGCACACAGACCAACTTACCCAGCCGGTTTCGGTTTACGAATGCCACATCGGTTCTTGGCTGCACGCTGCTACTGACGAACCCGCCGTGCTACCCAATGGGGAAATAGCACCCGCCGTGCAGGTTTCGGAACTCAATCCCGGGGCACGCTTTCTGACTTACCGGGAATTAGCCGATCGGCTGATACCCTACGTCAAAGATTTGGGATTCACTCATATCGAAATGCTGCCCATCGCCGAACATCCTTTCGACGGTTCTTGGGGCTATCAAGTAACCGGTTATTTCGCCCCAACTTCCCGGTACGGCAAACCTGAAGATTTCATGTATTTTGTTGACCAGTGCCACGCCAACGGCATTGGCGTACTGGTGGACTGGGTGCCGGGACATTTCCCCAAAGACGGCCACGGTTTGGCTTTCTTTGACGGAACTCACTTGTACGAACACGCCGACCCCCGCAAGGGGGAACACAAAGAGTGGGGAACCCTAGTATTTAACTACGGCCGCAACGAAGTGCGGAATTTCCTAGTATCAAACGCTCTGTTCTGGTTTGACAAGTACCACATCGACGGGATTCGCGTAGATGCGGTGGCCTCGATGCTGTATTTGGATTACTGTCGCGAACCCGGGGAATGGTTGACCAACCAGTACGGAGGTAGGGAAAATATCGAGGCCGCAGATTTTCTGCGGCAGGCTAATCACGTCATTTTTAGCTATTTCCCGGGTGCGCTGTCGATCGCCGAAGAATCTACCTCTTGGCCGATGGTATCTTGGCCGACCTATGTAGGAGGTTTGGGCTTCAACCTGAAGTGGAACATGGGTTGGATGCACGATATGCTCGACTATTTCCACATGGACCCGTGGTTCCGCCAGTTCCACCAGAACAACATAACTTTCAGTATGTGGTACAACCACAGCGAGAATTTCATGCTGGCTTTGTCCCACGATGAGGTAGTCCACGGCAAGGCTCATATAATAGGGAAAATGCCAGGGGACGAATGGCAAAAGTTTGCAAACGTGCGGTGTTTGTTTACTTTTATGTTTGCTCATCCCGGAAAGAAAACGATCTTTATGGGGATGGAGTTCGGCCAGTGGCACGAGTGGAACGTTTGGGGGGATTTGCAGTGGCAGTTGCTGCAATTCGATCCGCACCAAAAGTTGAAGCTGTTTTTTAAGGATTTGAACAATTTGTACCGCAGCGAAACGGCACTTTACAGTCAAGATTTTGCTGAGGATGGGTTTGAGTGGATTGATTGCACCGACAACCGGCACAGCGTCGTGGCCTTTGTGCGCCGAGAGAAGGATGGGGACGAGTTTGTGGTGACGGTGTGCAATTTTACGCCGCAGCCCCACTCTCACTATCGGGTAGGAGTGCCGGAACAGGGTTTCTATACGGAGTTGTTTAACAGCGACGCGCGGGAGTACGGCGGCAGCAATATGGGGAATTTGGGAGGCAAGTGGACTGATGAGTGGTGGTTCCACAACAGTCCTTATTCGATCGACTTGTGTTTGCCGCCTTTGGGTGTGTTGATTTTAAAGATCGATCGGGCAAAAACGGCGATGCTTAACTCTCAATAGTTTTGATTTTTGAGTGGTAAGAGTTTTGAGTTAACAATCAAAATTTTCTTAATCGTAAAACTTTGAGGGTATTCAGAAACCCGGTTTATTGGATAAACCGGGTTTTTTCTGTTTTGTTGTGGCGAAACAAGGAAGTTCGGCAACGGATTCGCTTGCTTCGGATTTAACGGATGTCATACCAATTCCCAATTATCCATTACCAATTTTTAATTTCGAGTATCGGAAGCGCCAAGATTATAAGGAACTTTAGGCGAATCAACGGTTACTACTTCCGAAATAGATTGTTCTGCCACGACCTCTAATTTTGGCAATGGTAGATGCTTCATTTCCCAAACTTTCAGCAAAATTAGATATTCATAAAAAGCTTGCAGCGTGCACCAAGCCAATCCCGCTTGGCCGTCAAGAAATCCGCCGAGTAAAATATACATATAGAAAAAGCGCACCACAGGCCGCAAAGGCAAGCGCAAAGAAAAATCTTTCAAAGCGCGGCGCCTTTCCACCTCCGACGCGCCAAACAATAAATCCCACCAATTTACTTGACCGGCTTCTAATTGGCGGAGAGTTTCAGCCGCCTCGTCAGTCGAGTAGCGGTTGTGCTTTTCAATCCAGCGGGAAAGGCCTTTGCTGCAAGTATAGTGAGGGTAGGTTTCCTTCAAAAAGTGAGTAGGCCCGTTGCAGACTTCCCGTTCAGTATGACCGTAGTCAGTAAACCACACTCGGTCTTTGCGAAACAGGCGCATTTGATAGCGGGGATATTGAGTGCTGCGGCGAATCCAGCGCTCCATAAATATTACTTTTTCAGCTACGTAATAACCGATATATTCTTGACTTTCGATCGCCTTTAAGCATTCAGCAAACAGTGCAGGCGTCATCCGCTCGTCAGCTTCGAGGATGTAAACCCATTCGTACTTGCACGGGACTTCTTGGAGCATCCAAGTCCGCTGGCGTCCGTGAGTTTCAAAGCGGTGCTGCACTGTTTGCACGGCATAGTTCTGAACAATTTCAAGGGTGCGATCGGTGCTGAAAGAATCAACTACAATGATATCGTCACAAAGCAGTGCCGATTCAATGCAAGCGGCGATATCAATCTCTTCGTTGTAAGTCAGAATATAAATTGAGAACATTCCCAGCTTTCAGTAATGGCAAACTATTGGGTAAACAAACTATTTCTCAGGGATGTCTCGACCAGCGCGATCCCTGCCAGCGCCAGTCAAATTTTGCGGCGGCCAAACCGCAGAATTCCCATACTTCTCAATCCCGTCCAACCAACAGTAATGTAGCCGATCGCTAACAACAAACTGCTGATTCCAGTCTGCAAACTCGAATTTCTCGATCGAGTTCTTAATTCTTTCTCTTTTTGTTGCTTGCGGGTGCGAATCTCGTTGCGAGCTTGAGCGGGCAGTTCTTGAGCTTGCTGTTCCAGGAAGTTGTCGAGGGCTTTCGGGTCATTTTTGGAATTCCGAAGCACAGCTTTCAATTCCTGGGGAACATCTGAGCTCTGGAGGGCTTGTTGCAGCTTCCCGTCGTCTTGCAGCAGCGCGGCTATCTGGGTGCGCCGCTGGCTTTTGAGCTGTTCTACCTGAGCTTTAAACTGATCGCTTTTAATTTGCGCCTCAAGTTGACCTTCCGCTTGTCCCGCTTCTCGATCGACTTGAACCAGAGCATCTTTGAGTTCCAAACGAGTATTGTTGAGGTGAACGGGAACCAGAAATAGGTAAACTAGACCTAACAAGCTGGAAATCAACAGCGCCCAGAATCGCAAGTCCAGCCAAACCTTGCGTCGCTCAATAGAGACTCCACTGCTGCTGTCAACCCAAAAGCCAGTCATCAGCAGGGCGATACCCATCAAAGGAATAATGCCCCTGTCAACTATCTGAGTTGCTGCGGCCAACTGCCAGGCTCGATTGAGAAGGTCCGAAGTTTCTCCCGGCAGCGATAGAACAATGCAGTCAAGCAAAGCAGAGAGAATCAAGATAATCCCGACTACTTTTAGAGTTCGAGCAGCTACTGAAGAAAATTGACGGCTATTACTTGCTTTCATAATTCCTGTGAGATAATTCTACACCGTTAGATTCAAGGGGGTAGTTGAGTGGATTGTGTTGAACGAGTTAAGCTATTTTCCACCAAAATAGGTGCTTCGGGTACCCACCTCGACTTTCCTCTGGGTTTTCACAGGCTGCGGTTGCGACCGCAAAGGGTCGAGTTTCTGCACAGGTATGCAGAGTTGGGCACAGGAGGCGGCACGCTTCTGAGGTGGCTGTAAAGCTTGGTCAAGATAGCGCCCAGAAACTGCTGCAAGCAACTGCTGGCTTCTTTTATAGTCTGACGAATGCAGCGTAAAGATGAGCTCTGCACGCTTGGGTTCGGTGCTTTTAACTAGCTTTCGCTCGCGCGGCGGTGTCAGAAATAATAGACACAGCAGGAGCGCGTTTCGTAGGGTTTCACCCCCTAGGGCTCCCACTACCCGATCGCCTGCGAGAGGCAGTGGAACTAAATCCCCTGTCTTATACTAATTGATATAAGAGAGGGGTGGAATAAATAATTGTTTCCCAACCTTTTTAACCTACAATTACCAGCAGCACGATACGCCTGTCACAGATACACGAGTACGTGTTTTTTCCTTTTTCCTTCTGTTTAGCCACTCGCGAAGCCGAAGGCAATTTTTACTTCTTCCTTCTTGCTTAAGAGTCACTAATTACTAATTGCAAATTACTAATCGCCAACTACTAATTTTTGGCAGCTTTAGTGATTAATTGTTCAATAGGAAAAGTGAAAATAGCACATTTTTGGGTATGATAATTGATGGCTGTTCAAATTTGCTGGTAATGAATGCAATGATTTCTGGTGTTTACAGGTTGAGAGAACTTGAAAGATCGATCGCATCCGATCCGGACAACTGGCGTCCGATGGTGTTTACTAACGGGTGCTTCGATATCCTACACGCTGGTCACGTCCGCTATTTGCAGGCGGCAAAAAATTTGGGGCGATCGCTCGTGGTGGGCTTGAATAGCGACGCCAGCGTGCAAGCTATCAAACCGCAGGAGCAGGGATTGCCACTTCGCCCGATCGTACCGGAAAATCAGCGAGCCGAAGTTTTGGCCGCCCTCAAACCAGTAGATGCCGTAGTAATTTTTTCCGAGATTACAGCAACTAAACTGATAAATATCCTGAAGCCGGATATATACGTTAAAGGAGGCGACTATCAACTCGAAACTCTGCCGGAAGCACCGGCTGTTATCGCTGGAGGCGGTAAGATTTCCTTAATCAAAATAGAAGTTCCGAGTTCTACCAGTGCGATCGTCAAACGCATTTTGCAATTAGGTACTTAACCATCGATCGCAAACAGCAAACAATGAGCTAAACTCAGAAATTGCCCCATCAAGAAATACTAAAGTGCGATCGTTCGTACAACTTCATCCCAATTGCTAAGCAGGAGATAATTTTAATGGAACTCACAAGCAATAACACGATCGCGGAAATCCTAGAAAGACACAAATCAGAGCTACTAGCAGACTGGCTAAAAGAACTGCAAAATACCGGCCTGCGGCGGGACGACTTGATGAGAGCCAAAGAATTGCGCTCCGAGTGTCAAGAGTTCCTGCAATTGCTCCACATTGCAGTGGGGCACGGTAACTTGAGCGACATCCAGACACCCGAATGGGAAAATATGCGGCTGCTGCTAGCAGAAGTTTCGCGATCGCGCGTTCAGAGAGGCTTTACTCCCTCAGAGATAGCAAGTTTCATTTTATGCTTCAAAAAGCCATTGTTCGATCGGCTTTGTCACGAACTCACACAAAACCGCGACGCACTTGTCGAACAACTTTGGCTTTCCACCAGTTTATTAGACCAGCTAGGCTTGTGGGTGACAGAAATCTTTCTCAAAGCTCGCGAAGAAGTCATCGAACGCCAGCAGCAAGAAATGCTCGAATTGTCAACACCCGTAGTCAAACTTTGGCAAGGAATTCTCGCATTACCCATGATCGGAACTCTCGACAGCGCCCGCACTCAAATAGTCATGGAAACTCTGTTGCAGGAAATCATGGAAACCGGCTCGGAATTTGCGATTTTAGACATTACAGGCGTGCCGACTGTTGACACTTTAGTCGCTCAACATTTATTAAAAACTGTCGCCGCCGCCCGTTTAATGGGTACTGAGTGCATCATCAGCGGCATTCGCCCGCAAATAGCTCAAACCATAGTTCATTTGGGAGTTGACTTGCAAGATATTCTGACAAAAGCTACTTTAGCCGATGCTTTTAAAGTCGCTTTGCAGCGCCAAGGTTTAACTATAAAAAATATTCAAGAGGAAAGATAAAAAATATTGTCTGGAGGCATAAATTTTTAATTCAAAGCTCAAATATAGGTAAATTATGGAACGGATACCGATTTTACAAATGGGAGAATTTCTGCTAGTAACAATTCAAGTAGATATGCACGACCGCTTAGCAATGACTTTGCAAGACGACCTGACAAACCGCATCGTCAAAACAGGAGTTAAAGGTGTTTTAATAGAAATCTCTTCCCTAGAAATAGTAGATTCTTTTATCGGTCGCATCATCAACAATATCGCTAGTATGTCGCGAATTTTAGATGCTGAAACAGTTGTGGTCGGAATGCAGCCAGCGGTGGCGATAACCCTTGTTGAATTGGGGCTTTCCCTAACAGGAGTTCGCACAGCTTTAAGCGTTGAAAAGGGCATGATTTTGTTGAGAAAATCCTTGGCTTTGTCTCCTGACTAGAAAGCGCAAGCAGTCGATAAATTGTCCCATGACTTAGGCATATGCAGTAATGAAATCTGGTTTGTTTGTAGATACATTGTTGACAAACTTAAGATTTCTAAGGAGAAACTAAGTTGATGAGCGTAAGTCCTATGTTTTGTGGAGAACTTCTATTTTGGTACAGTAGCCGCCATGTCAAAACGTGAGACACTAGAAATCCGATCGTCATCCGATATAGTCCACGTCCGACAGCAAGTGCGAGCTTGGGCGATAGCGATGGGATTCGGTTTAGTAGACCAAACAAAAATCGTTACCGCAGCCAGCGAACTCGCCCGCAATACTGTAGACTACGGTAAAGGGGGAACAGTCACTCTCGAAATCCTCCAATTAGGTACCCGCAAAGGGCTGCGGCTGACATTTGAAGACAAGGGCCCGGGAATTCCAGACCTAGAATTGGCAATGACTGACGGTTATACTTCTAATCAGGGTTTGGGTTTGGGGCTCAGTGGTTCTAAGCGCTTGATGCACGAATTTGAGATTGTTTCCAAAGTGGGTAAGGGGACTAAAATTGTGATCGTCCGCTGGCGGTGAGGAAGATTGGGGGAGAGTGGGGGAGATTGGGCTAGAAGCCCGGTTTCTACAAGTTTTGCGTTTGGTGAGGAGAAATCTAGGAAGAAACTGGGTTCGTGAGGTCGCTAATGACTGCTGAATACTGACGCATGGGGGGCTAGAAATCAGGTTCCTGTTCTACGATTTTTGCGTTTGGTGAGGAGAAACCTAGGAAGAAACCGGGTTTGTGAGGTCACTAATGACTGCTGAATTTTTCGTTTTTCAATGCGCGCCAGCTTAAGATGAGAACTACAAAATAATGAGAGATGCGATAGCCCTGCCCGTAACAGAAGAAAGTCAAGTTGGAGAAGCGCGGCGAATCGCAGTCGCCCTCGCGGCCGAACTAGAATTTAACGAGACCGATCGCGGTAAAGTGGCAATTGTTATTACCGAAGCAGCAAAAAACCTGGTCAAACACGGCCGCGAAGGAGAACTTTTGCTGCGAACATTAAAAACAGCGGCAGGATGTAGCATTGAAATAATAGCCCTAGACCGGGGGCAGGGAATGGCAAATGTCGCGCTGTGTCTCCGGGACGGTTTTTCTACAGCGGGAACCCCGGGAACCGGACTGGGGGCAATTAAACGCCTCTCTACTTTTTTTGATATTCATTCTGTACCGAAACTGGGGACAGCCTTATTAATGCGGCTGGAACCGGCCCAAAATAGCCGGGAAGCCTCCCAAAACAGCAATTACTTGGAATTTGGGGTCGTCCACTTGCCCAAAACAGGAGAGGAAATTTGCGGGGATTCCTGGGCTGCGGAAAATCACCTTGACAAAAACCTGATTTTAGTTGCAGACGGACTCGGCTACGGGGATTTGGCCCAGGAAGCGTCTCAGGAGGCAGTGCGGGTATTTGAGGAAAACGCTAAAATGGGGCCGAAAGCAATTTTAGAGAAGGCGCACGCTGCTTTAAAAAATACCAGAGGAGCGGCTGCGGCGATCGCCCAAATCGATCGTACCCAAGAAACAATTTGTTTTGCCGGAATTGGCAACATCAGCGGTGTAGTGGTCACAGATAACCAAACCCGAAGCATGGTTTCCTACAACGGCACAGTTGGACATATGATGCGAAAAGTAGCAGAATTTGTCTATCCTTGGTCGCAGCAGTCCCTACTCATCATGCACTCCGACGGTTTGGCAGCGCAGTGGAATTTAAACCGCTACCCGGGTTTAGCCTCCAGACATCCTGCTTTAATCGCAGCCGTGCTCTACCGGGACTTCAAACGCACTCGCGATGACATGACAGTTATAGTAGCCAAGGTGAGAGAAGCAGCGTGAGTTACCCAATCCTGACGACGGAAGTCCGCTTTGAACAAGACATCGTACAAGTACGCCAAAGAGCTCGCCAAATTGCTAAAGGGCTGGGATTCGATTCCCAAGTACAAACCCGCATCGCCACAGCAGTTTCCGAAATTGCCCGCAATGCTTTCAAATATGCAGGCGGCGGCAAAGTAGAATTCATTGTGGAAGGGGAATCGCCCCAAATTTTTCGGACTCGGATTTCTGACACCGGGCCGGGAATTGCGGATTTAGCGACTGTGTTGGGCCCCAATTTTCGATCGCAAACCGGCGCGGGACTCGGTTTAGCAGCAGCGAAACGGTTGATGGACGAAGTGAAAATCGACTCTGGGCCCGATCGCGGAACGTGTGTACAATTAATTAAGCTGTTTTCCAAACAGATGCCTGCGCTGAGTACGATCGAACTAAATCAATTAGTTGACAAACTAGCGCGCCAAATCCCAGAAGATCCCTATGCCGAAATTCAGCAGCAAAATCAAGAATTACTGCGAACTTTAGACGAACTCCGCCAGCGTCAAGAAGAACTCGTACAATTAAATCAACAACTAGAAGATACCAATCGCGGAGTCCTCGCACTTTACGCCGAATTGAACGACAAAGCCGAATCTCTCCGGCGCGCCAGCGAACTCAAAACCAGCTTTCTCTCCGATATGAGCCACGAGTTTCGCACTCCGCTAACGGCAATTATGAGCCTTTCCGAAATATTGTTACATCGCCTCGACGGAGAACTTTCAGCCGAACAGGACAAGCAAGTAAATTACATTTACAAATCCGCCCAGTCTCTCGCAGAACTTGTCAACGACTCGTTAGATTTAGCCAAAGTGGAAGCCGGAAAACTAACTGTTCGCGTGGCTGATTTTGAAGTCGAAGATTTGTTCAGCGCGCTGCGGGGCATGATGCGCCCTCTGCTGCCCCAAAACTCGGATGTTGCTCTGATTTTTGAAGATCCTCTGGAACTTCCAACCCTCACCACAGACGAGGGAAAAGTTTCTCAGATTTTGCGCAATCTGATTTCTAACGCCCTCAAATTTACCGAAGCAGGCGAAGTTCAAGTTGCTGCAGAAATAGGAGACGGGGGAACAATTATTTTTTATGTAACAGATACGGGGATCGGCATTTCCCCAGCCGATCGAACGCGGATTTTTGAAGAATTTGTCCAACTCGAAAATCCCTTGCAGAAGCGCGTCAAAGGCACCGGATTGGGATTGTCTCTGTGCAAAAAACTGGCAGAATTTCTGGGAGGAAGTATTGAAATCACCAGTTCGCCGGGAGTGGGTTCGACTTTTTTGGTCAAACTGCCGATCGTCTATGCTGGAGATGAAGAAAACTCTTGGGAAATGTCGGCTGGTAAGGGAGATGAAATACCGGTGGCGATTGCAGATTCTCGATCGCCAGCGCCGGATTCAGCAGCAAAAGTTTTGATGGTGGAGGATGAAGATAGTATTTCGGTATTTGCTGAAAAACTTGCGGTCACAAATTCATTGTACAGCGATCGAGGCCGCCAACGGTGCTGAAAAATTGCGATCGGTTGCTTTTTGAGGAACCGATCGCAATTTTAATCGACATTATGATGCCTGATGTGACTGGATTTGAGGTTTTGGAAGAGTTGAAATGCGATCGGGCTACTTGTCAAATACCTGCTATCGTAATGACTTCAAAACCTTGAGAAATTTGGGAATAGGAGAATTTGTCTGCCGATACAGTTGCGGTGCTTTCTAAAACGAATACCTCCCGCCCGCAGGCGATCGCTCCAATTAAATCCGCTCGCATGAATGCAGGAGTTAATTTATAATAATTCTGAAAATTACTGCTGCATATATATATTGTATGATGTATGCGAGCCTCTGTAAGGACTTAGGCTAAGCCTAATTCCTTACGGGTATCTGGGAAAATTAATAATTAGTATAAGATAAAGCATTGTAGCAAGACTTTTAAAAATTGGTAGTGTTTGACAGCAGGCAATATTTATTTAAATTGCAACAGCATTTAACGTTCGTGCTGTAAAATATAGCAGTTCTCAGTTGCCGACAATATAGTAGGGACTTAGGCAGTGCCTTTTTTTGTGTCAGCCGCTAAAATCCAGGATAAATATCGCTAGTTGAGCGAGTACCGAGATCCCCTTCTTAAGGGTTGAACTGGAAGGACTTTCAAAATCCCCGTTTTTAAGGCGGAGGCGAGGGGTATCCAGGCTGGGGTAAAAATGAGAGATACAGAGGGTTTTAGCCCGATTGTTGACACGCATTGGGTACGGGGCCATGTCTCGATCGAATATCCGAGCTTATTTATTAGTGAAAAATGACACCTGTTTAAAAAAATAATGCAACTCTAAGCAAGATCCAAACCCTTACAGAGTAAGCCATTCCCAAATCTAAAATCTAAAATCTAAAATCTAAAATCTAAAATGCTATGACTTTCATCTCCCTTCAATATGCCCTGTTTCTGCTAGTTTTATTTGCAGCTTACTGGTTGGTTCCGGTACGGTGGGGGCGGCTGTTCATCATGCTGGTCGGTAGTCTGATTTTTTACGCTTCGCTGCAAATTTGGTATATTCCTCTGCTGTTAGCCGGCATTCTGTTTAATTACTGCTTGGCGATGGCGATTGGAGAACCTCTGGATTGGCGCATTGCTAATGAATCTTGGAACCGCCGCCGTTTGTGGCTGCTGTGGATAGGAATTTGCCTGAATGTTTTGCTGCTTCTGGGCTTTAAGTATGTGCCTTTTTTATTGAGTTCGATCGGCACTTTGTTAAATTGGCCTTTTGCTCTCGACGGTGCTGACTGGGTAAAAAGTCACGTCATCGCACCCCTGGGATTGAGTTTCTTTTGTTTTGAGTGCATTGCTTATTTGATTGACGTGTACCGAGGCGCACCGGCTGCTACTTCCCTGCTGCACTTTGCTGCTTACAAGTTGTTTTTTGCGAAACTTATTTCCGGCCCGATTACTCGGTATCACAACTTGATAAATCAACTGAAAACCCAGAAATTTCCGACGCCCGATCGCCTTTCTGAGGCACTTTGGACGATCGCCTTCGGTGCAGTAAAAAAAGGTCTTTTCGCAGATAACTTGGGAATTTATGTCGATTTAAGTTTTACCAATTTGCAGCGGGCGGGTAGCGAGGATTTGTGGCTGGCGATTTTTGCTTACGGGCTGCAACTTTATCTCGATTTTAGCGGCTATGTTGACATGGCGCGCGGTACAGCTTTGCTGCTGGGTTGGTATTTGCCACCCAATTTTGATTTCCCTTATTTTAGTGCCAGCATAGCTGATTTTTGGCGGCGCTGGCACATGACTTTAGGCGATTGGTTGCGCAATTATTTGTATTTTCCTTTGGGGGGTTCGCGAGTCGGTTTGTGGCGCACTTGTCTGAATTTGTCCCTCGTCATGTTAATTGCGGGAATTTGGCACGGGGCGGCTTGGGGATTTATTGTGTGGGGAGGTTTGCACGGTTTGGCTTTGGCGGTTCACCGGCTGACTGATGTGCTGTTTAAGCGGTTGCGGATTGAGTTTTTGTGGGAAAATCCGATCGGGATTGCGATCGGTTGGCTGTTGACTCAGGCAATGGTTTTTGGTAGTTGGATATTTTTCCGCCTTCCCGATTTAAAGGATTCTGGATGGGCGATTTCGCATTTGTGGGGACACACTGCTGACGTGCAGTTTGCAGATAAAGTTTATGTGGAAGCTTTGGGTTTGGAAAGAGTGCATTTAACTTGGATGTTGGCGGCTTTGGCTGTGGCGATGCTGGGGAATTATGCGTTGAGCCGGGGTTTGAAATTGGAGTTAAATTGGCCGATGAAATTGGTGTTAGTACCGCTTTGTTTGTATGCGGTTTGGGTGTTGGCTCCCGAAGGCGGTTTGCCTTATATTTATTTTGATTTTTAGGGTATTCTTTGATTTCCTATAATCATCAATCTTATACCAATTATTAAAAGTAGGGATACGGCATTGCCGTGTCCCTACAGATGCTAATTTTCAGAATTAATATAAGAACACCAGTCGCTCCAGCTACCGACATAAAGTTTAGCATCTGGAATTCCGGCGATTTCTAAAGACAGTAAATTAACGCAAGCGGTCACCCCGGAACCGCAATAAACGATGATTTCTTCCGCTTTTTCTAATTCCGCCCACCGATGTTTTTGTTCGGAGGTCGATCGCACTTTTCCAGTTTCATCGGTCACCCCTTGCCAAGGATAGTTAACCGCACCCGGAATGTGACCTGCAATGGGGTCGATCGGCTCCCGCAAACCTTCATATCTCTCGCTTTCTCGCGAATCAACCAAAACTTTTCCCGGCAAGTCTTTGCGCTCTTTCACCGCCTCAATATCTACCGCCAAATCCTGCTGCAAGTGGGCAACAAAGTTACCCTCGCGGGGTTCTGGCAAAATATTTGTTACCGGATAGCCCGCCGCTTTCCAGGCGCTGAAACCGCCGTCTAACAAAGCTACTTTGCTGTGTCCCATATATCGCAGCAGCCACCACAAACGAGCCGCAAAAGCCAGCCGCGAATCGTCATAAGCGACGACTAAAGTTTCTGCTGAATTAATGCCGATCGTGCTCAATTTCTCAGCTAATTTTTCAATATTTGGCAGCGGATGTCTGCCGCCGTGTTTGCCAACTGAACTCGCGAGGTCGCGGTTTAAATCTAAATAGAAAGCTCCGGGAAGGTGACCTTCTTGATATTGTTTTTGTCCCAATTCTGGGTCGGCGAGGGCAAACCGACAGTCAATAATTACAACTTGCGGATTGTCGGTATTGGTGGCTAACCATTCCGGAGAAACGATTAAAGTGTTGTCAGTCATAATTCTTCAAATCTCTGTTTTAACATCTATCGGGAAGGAGCTTTTTTCTCGGGTTCTGCTTGATCGGGAGGAGATTTCTTAGAAGTTGCTTTCTCGGAAGCTCTTTTTTCAGAATTTGATTTTTTAGGAGTTGCTTTATCCGAAGTTTCTTTTGGCGAATTTGATTTTTTAGGAGTTGCTTTATCCGAAGGTGCTTTTTCGGCTGGTGCCGGAGTTGGAGTTGGCGGAGGGGGATTTACTGCTGCTTCTTGAGCGTAAAGCAGATATTTCTGATACTCGATCACTTTTGCTTGAGCTAGTTGATGGTTGGGGCTAGACACCGGTACTCTTCTCATTAATGAAACCGCTTCTTGCCAGCGATCGGTAACTGTCGTCCAATCTTCTTTGGTTTTTGCCGATCGCCCCAATTCTGCTGCTTGGAGTGCGCTGTTAACGGCTTCTCGAAAAGTATCTGGTGCAGTTGCTAAATCTGCTGTTTCATCGAGATTATTCCCCGCAGTTGCAGCAGGCTGGTTCAAGATTTTACCGACAAACGCCACCACGGCGATCGCCAACATACCCGTCACCAGCCCAACTACAATGAAAGTCGATCGCAGCCGGTTCTCAAATGCAGCAAGTTCCGGCGGTTTCTCCTCTTCAATATTGCTTTCCATCTCTATGCGATCCTCTATATTAGCAACCCCAGTATTTGGCGCCGATTCTTCCCCAAAGCTGTGTCCTTCAAAGTTGCTGTTTTCCAAACTAAACTCTTGACTCCAAGCAGCAGCTATCTGACCGCTTTCTCGGCCCTCAACCTTCACTTTGCGAATCGAATCCGGCTGCAAATTCGTCAGCTCGGTGCGGACAAAATCAACTAACGTATCTTCTATCGGTACCTGCTCGGCCTCAAGAATTACATCCAAACAGTCGCCGTCGAGATTCGCGGAGGCTGTTATGCCTTCAGATTGCAACTGGCTGTTGAGCCAAGATGCGATCGCAGTGGCGAGATTTCCCTGCTTGGCAAGTTCCTGAAAATTAAGCTCTGTCATAGCTGGACACCTGATAATGCAGAAGGTAGAAGGCAGAAGGAATGAAAAAGTCAGAAATAGTTTTTTTAAAGTTGAAAACACCCTAACTGAAATTCAACAAATAGTATAATGTATCGCGGCAAATCCCAGCCCAAAGATGGAAATTATCACTTTCGCTCCCCCTCCCATCCCTTCGGAAAAGATTTACATTCCTTACTAGGAAACGAACTCAAGTTTGTAGTGAGGGCTTCAGTCCTCCCGCCCTGCCGCCAAATACCGCTGCTTTAACCTGGTAATTGATACCGGCGGCGCAACTCCAGATAGCGCAACGGCGTTAAGTCGAACCGCAAGCATCGCCCCTAAAACCGACATCCGGCTAGAAAAAGCCTCGATCGCGCGGATTCGAGATTTGAGATTAAAAAATTGTGCGATCGCAGTGCCATCGACGGACAGCGAGTGATATCATCAGTTAGTCAATATTCAAGTTTTTATAGCAAAAAAGTCGATCGCACAATGGTAGCAATAGCAATTTTAGCTGCTGGACGCGGCACGCGCATGAAATCTGACTTGCCCAAAGTTCTACACGAATTGGGCGGTCGAACGCTAGTTGAGCGAGTCCTCCAAAGTTGTCAAGAAATTCAAATTTCCCGGCGAATTGTCATCGTCGGTTATCGAGCCGAACTCGTGAAAGAAGCTTTGATAGATGGTAAAGAAATACCGGAGAATCCTCAACTTCCTCCCTTAGAATTTGTCGAACAAACCGAACAATTGGGAACAGGTCACGCCATCCAACAATTGCTGCCTCACTTAGAGGGATTTCAAGGAGATTTGCTGGTTTTAAATGGGGATGTACCTTTGCTGAGGGCAGAAACGATCAAACAATTGATTGCTGTTCACAAACAGCACCAAAACTCTGCTACTTTATTGACAGCTAATTTGCCGAATCCTCAAGGGTACGGGCGAGTATTTACCGACAGTCAAAATTTAGTCGAGCAAATTGTCGAAGACCGCGACTGCACACAAGCTCAAAAGCAAAACCACCGAATTAATGCAGGTGTTTACTGCTTTCACTGGCCGGATCTAGAGAAAATTTTGCCAGAATTGAAGGCAGACAATGACCAAAAAGAATATTACCTAACTGATACGATAAATTTCCTCAGTCCGGTGATGGCGGTGGATGTCGAAGATTATCAAGAAATATTGGGAATTAACGATCGCAAACATTTAGCCACAGCTTGCGATATTTTGCAAACGCGGGTAAAGGACAAGTGGATGACAGCGGGAGTGACGCTGCTCGATCCCAACAGCATTACGATCGACGATACTGTAGAGTTGCAGCCGGATGTGGTAATTGAACCGCAAACTCACTTGCGGGGAAAAACTTCCATCGCCTCTGGGAGTCGCATCGGCCCCGGCAGTTTGATCGAAAACAGTCAAATTGGGGAAAATGTGACTGTGCTTTATTCGGTGGTTTCTGACAGTATTGTGGCGGAAAATTCGCGAATTGGCCCTTACGCACACTTGCGGGGACACGCAGAAATTGGGGCGAACTGCCGCGTCGGCAATTTTGTAGAATTGAAAAATACTCAAATCGGCGATCGAAGTAATGTCGCTCACTTGTCTTATTTAGGCGACGCGACTTTGGGAGAAAAAGTCAACATTGGTGCTGGGACAATTACGGCAAATTACGATGGAAAAAATAAGCACAAAACTCAAATAGGCAATCAAACTAAAATAGGTTCCAACAGCGTGCTTGTTGCACCGATAACTTTGGGGCAAGATGTTACTGTAGCGGCGGGTTCTGTGGTGACGGAAGATGTGCCGAATGACTGTTTAGTAATTGCCCGTTCTCGGCAAGTTGTCAAACCAGGTTGGAAGTTGAAAGAACCAAAAAAGTGAACAATTGTTCGCTTTTTCTATGATAAGTTTCCACCCGCATCGGGACTTGCGCTGTCGATACCAAAGAAACCGGGTTTTTATAACAGGAGCGATGGCGCTATACCAGAGATTCTGGTGAAAAACCCGGTTTCTGCGTAAGTCCGCAACCTTGAGAAATCGGGTCGATCGCCTTCGGCTATTTTTGGTTATTTTGCTGGTGCAGATAGTTGTTAATCGCTTTAGCGATTTTTGCTTGCTGGTATGGGTTCATCGTGCGGGGTAGGGAGATGCGAGAGCCTCCACAAGCTAACAGTCTGACTTCGTACCAAATGTCATGATCCCGATCTTTTGTTCGATCGACTTCCACGGCATAAATCTCGCACAGAGAGTATTGAATTACTTTACGTGCCAACAAACCCCGCTGTTTAACAGTCAAGGTGTTTAAAGTTCCATCGAAGCTGTAGGTTTCATTCTTTCTCAACACGATCGCTGCGAGTGCTGCGAGCAAAAATATGCCTCCTGTCCATCCCAACCAGCGATCGTCTTGGCTTAAGCGCAGCAATCGATGCTTTGCATTTTTTACAAAAAAATTGATGTCAGAAGCAACAGCGTCTTGGTTCCCCCAGTTAGTGGAGTTAGCAGTGAAAGGAACATTGCCAACAGAAGTCAAAAGTACAACTCTGCTTTTATAGCCACATCTTTGAACTTTAGCTCCCCGCAAAGAAGTAAGCTGAATTTCTTTGATGTTCGACCCCAGTAAATTCGATCGCACAATCTGGCAATTTCCTTGTTTGGCCTGCAATCGCTGGCAGCTCAGGGTTGCTCCATGATAGTCAAAAATCAGCGATATCAGTCCCAATGTCATTAATAAACAACTAGGGAGCCAAAAATCAAATATGCTTTGAGTCTGAATTCTTAATTCAGTTGCTGTTTGCTTAATTATTTTCATTTATCTCACCTTTGGATTCCCAAAATGATGCTACAGATCGACTTCCTGACCCCGAGCCGCCGAATTGTTAACTTATATATTATTTGAAGTCGTCCTTTGCCACGATTCCTTTTATTTTGCTAATAGATTATACCAATTCACTATGAAGGTACACTAAAATCTAGGGTAAAAGTAGAGGAAATCCAATATGGCGAACAAACTTCAGGTACAAATCCAGGAAACGGTTGAGGAACTAGAG